>JBBQBW010000190.1:0-5867 GCA_038318025.1 Burkholderiales bacterium
TTGTAATGGGTGACGGCGGGCTTGCCGTCGGCGACCACGGCCATGCGCGTGCGGTGCACCGGGTGGCGTCCGATGGGGGCTTCGACCGTGCCCGCGCGTTCGACCTTGCCCCGGGCGAGGGCCATGTAGGTGCGCTTGACCGTGCGCGCCGCGAGCTGCCGCACCAGGTTCTGCTGCGCCGCCTCGGTCTTCGCCACCACCAGCAGGCCGCTGGTGTCCTTGTCCAGGCGGTGCACGATGCCCGCCCGCGGCAGGTGCTGCGCGTTGGGGGCGTGGTGCAGGAGCGCGTTGAGCATCGTGCCCTCCCAGTTGCCGCTGCCCGGGTGCACCACCAGGCCCGCCGGCTTGTCGATCACCAGCAGCGAATCGTCCTCGTGGATCACGGCGAGCCCGATGTCCTGGGGGCGATAGGCGGTCTCGGCCGGACGCGGCACCAGCGCCACCTCCACCGCCTCGCCGCTCTTCACCTTCTTGCGCGCTTCTCCCGCCGCCCCGTCGACCAGCACGTGCCCCTCTTCCACCAGCTTCGCCAGGCGCGTGCGCGACTCTTCGGGAAGCAGGCGGGCCAGAGCCTGGTCCAGGCGCAGCCCCGCCATCTCCACGGGAATCACCAGGCGCACGGCGCGGCTGTCGGCGGTGGGCGCGGTATAATTTCCGCTTCCAGAAACGGGATTCACCATGACTCGCAGTTTAACGGCACTGGCCTCTTTCCTCTTCGCCGCGGTGCTCGCCGGATGCGGCACCTGGGGCGACAAGCTCGAGCGCAAGGACTGGACGGCGGAGCAGTTCTACGCCGCCGCCAAGGAGGCGCTGGACAACGGCAGCTACGAGCCGGCGATCAAGCTCTACGAGCAGCTCGAGTCCAAGTACCCGTTCGGCCGCTACGCCCAGCAGGCGCAGATCGAGGTCGCCTACGCGTACTACAAGCAGGGCGAGACCGCGCAGGCGATCTCCGCCCTCGACAAGTTCGCGAAGCTGCACCCCAACCACCCGAATCTCGACTATGCCCTCTACCTGCGGGCGCTGACCCACTTCAAGGAAGACCTGGGCCCGCTCGCCAAGCTCGTGAGCCAGGACCTCGCCGACCGCGACCCCAAGGCCGCGCGCGAATCGTTCGAGGGCTTCAAGGACCTGGTCACCCGTTTCCCGGACAGCCGCTACTCCCAGGACTCCCGGGAACGCATGGCCTACCTGGTGGAGGCCCTCGCCCGCCACGAGGTGCGCGTGGCGCGCTACTACATGAGCCGCGGCGCCTACCTCGCCGCCGCCAACCGGGCTCAGGATGCGATCACCCGCTTTCCCACCTCGCCCATGCACCGCGAGGCGCTGGACGTGATGATCGAGTCCTACGACCGCATGGGGATGCCCGAGCTTCGCGACGATGCACGCAAGGTGCTGGCGAAAAACTACCCCGGCGACCGCATGGCCCGGGAGGGCCAGAACCGCAACCAGAGCTGGTGGAGGTTCTGGAAGTAGGCGTTAGGGGTCAGACTCCTAGTGCATAGGTGCCGTGGGTACTCAGTCAATGTCGATGCACTAGGAGTCTGACCCCTAACGCTACTTGGCCAACGCCGCCAGCAACATCACCTGCGCGCATTTTGCCTTGGCCCGCCCTCGCCGCGCCCGCTTGAAGCTCCCGTCCGGCTGCATGTCCCACGCCTGGGTGTTGTCCTCCAGGTAGGGCTTCAGGCCCTCCGCCATCACCCGCCGCGCAACCTTCGCATCGAGGATCGGAAAGGCCAGCTCGATCCGGCGGAAGAAGTTGCGGTCCATCCAGTCGGCGCTGGACAGCCAGGTCGTGGCCTCGGTGCCGTTGCGGAAGTAGAAGATCCGCGTGTGCTCGAGGAAGCGGCCGATGATCGAGCGCACGCGGATGTGGTCTGACAGCCCCGGCACACCCGGGCGCAGCGCGCACACTCCACGCACCAGCAGGTCCACCTTCACGCCCGCCTGGGAAGCGCGGTAGAGCGCCTGGATCGTCTCCGGCTCGAGGAGCGAATTCATCTTCGCGATGATCCGCGCGGGCTTTCCCGCCCTCGCCACCCGCGCCTCGTTGTCGATCGCGGCCAGCACCTTGGGGTGGAGCGAGAACGGCGCCTGCCACACGCGCTTCAGCTTCGCCGATTTGCCCAGGCCCGTGAGCTGCTGGAACACCTCGTTCACGTCGGCGCAGAGGTCCTCGTCGCAGGTCAGCAAGTCGAAATCGGTGTAAACGCGCGCAGTGCGGGTGTGGTAATTGCCGGTGCCCACGTGCACGTACCGGGTCAGTCGGCCCTCCTCGCGACGCACCACGAGAGTCATCTTGGCGTGGGTCTTGTGGCCCACCACGCCGTAGACCACGTGGGCCCCCACCTCCTCCAGCTGGGCGGCCCAGTTGATGTTCGCCTCCTCGTCGAAGCGCGCCATCAGCTCCACCACCACCGTCACTTCCTTGCCCTTGCGCGCGGCCTCGATCAGCGTCTGCATGATCACCGAGTCGATGCCGGTGCGGTATACGGTCTGCTTGATCGCCACGACCTGCGGGTCGAGCGCCGCCTGGCGGATGAAGTCGATCACCGGCGTGAACGACTGGAACGGACGGTGCAGCAGCACGTCGCCCTTGCGGATGGTGTCGAAGAAATCGCGCTGCTTGGCAAGGGCCTTCGGGATGCCCTGCGTGAACGGCCGGTACTCGAGCTCCGGTCGGTTCACCTGGTCGGGGATATTCATCAGGCGCACCAGGTTCACCGGGCCGGCAACGGCGTAGAGGTCGTCGCCATCGAGGCCGAACTGGGCGAGCAGGAAGCGTTTCATCGCCTCCGACATGTTGTCGGCCACCTCCAGGCGCACCGCGTCGCCGAAGTGGCGCTGGGGCAGCTCGCCCTGCAGCGCCGTCTTGAGATCCTTCACCTCCTCGTCTTCCACGAAGAGGTCGGAGTTGCGGGTCACGCGGAACTGGTAGCAGCCCAGGACCGTCATGCCGCTGAAAAGCTCGCCCACGTGGGCGTGCAGGATCGAGGTGAGGAAGATGAAGTCGTCGCGCCCCTGCGCCACGTTCGAGGGCAGACGGATCACGCGCGGCAGCACCCGTGGAGCCTGGACGATCGCCGCGCGGGAATCGCGGCCGAAGGCGTCGCGGCCCTCGAGCTCGACCGCGAAATTCAGGCTCTTGTTGAAGACGCGGGGGAACGGATGCGCGGGGTCGAGGCCGATCGGCGTGAGCAGCGGCATCATCTCGCGGAAGAAATAGTCGCGGATCCACTCCTGCTGCGAGGGCGCCCATTCGGCGCGACGCAGGAAGCGGATGCCCTCCTTCGCGAGCCCGGGCAGGATCTCCTCGTTCAGCAGCTGGTACTGGCGCTCGACGATCCCCTGGGCGCGCGCGGCCACCTGGCGGAACACCTTGAGCGGCGTCATCCCGTCGGGGCCTGCGGCGCCGGCGCCGAGCTTGATCTGCTCCTTCACCCCCGAGAGGCGGATCTCGAAGAACTCGTCGAGGTTGGAGGAGACGATGCAGAGGAAGCGCAGGCGCTCGAGGATCGGCACCGCGCGATCTTCCGCCTGCGCGAGGACGCGCCGGTTGAACTCCAGCAGCTGGAGCTCCCGGTTCAGGAAATGCTCTGGGGAATGCCGCGACACGCGCTTGGCCGACGCCTTTGCTCTTTTAGCCATGAGGGTAGCGGCGTTTCGTGACGATCGTGTGACGACGGGGCGATGGCATACTTCGCTCGATGGAATATAGCACCCTCGGCGCCGTGGACCTGGGCTCGAACAGCTTCCACCTCGCCATCGGCCGGGTGGTGGACGACCAGATATACCCGCTCGATTCGCTGAAGGAGACCGTGCGCCTGGCGAGCGGCCTCACCCCCGACAAGCAGCTCGATGCCGCAGCCCAGGACCGGGCGCTTGCGACGCTCAAGCACTTCGCCGAGCGCCTGGCGGGGATGCCGCCGGGCTCGGTTCGCGTGGTGGGCACCAATGCCCTGCGAGTGGCAAAGAATTCCGCATCCTTCCTTCGACGCGCCGAAGCCACGCTGGGTTTCCCGATCGAGGTGATTTCGGGGCGCGAGGAGGCCCGGCTCATCTACATCGGCGTTGCCCACTCCCTCCCGATGGCCGACCACAACCGCCTGGTGGTGGACATCGGCGGCGGCTCGACCGAATTCATCATCGGCAACAAGATGACTCCGCGCCTGATGGAAAGCCTCTACATGGGCTGTGTGAGCTACACCAACCGCTACTTCCCCGAGGGCCGCATCGAGAGGAAGGCGATGAAGCTCGCCGAGCTCGCCGCCCGCGAGCAGGTAGAGACCATCGCCCAGCGCTACGAAGGCGTGGGCTGGAAGGAGGCGGTCGGCTCCTCGGGCACGGCGCGCTCCATCGCCGAGATCCTGCAGAAGAACGGGCAATCCGACGGCCACATCACCGCCGCCGGCCTCGCGTGGCTCAGGGACCAGCTGATCGACGCCGGCGACTTCCGCAAGCTCCACATGCTGGGCCTGCGCGAGGATCGCGTGCCGGTGGTGGCGGGCGGGGTCGCCATCATGTCGGCGGTGTTCGCGGAGCTGCGCCTGATCGAGATGCGCGTGGCGGAGGGGGCGCTGCGCCAGGGCGTCCTGTGGGACCTGCTGGGACGCGTTCACCACCGCGACATCCGCGTAGTCACCGTGGAGCAGTTCGCGCGGCGCTACCACGTGGATGCGCCCCAGGCCACACGAGTGGCCGCGCACGCCCGGGCGCTGCTCGACGACCTGGAGCGCGGCGGGCTCGCCGCCGGGCACCACGAGTTCCTGGACTGGGCGGCACGGCTGCACGAGATCGGCATGTCGATCGCCCAGGGCGCATACCACAAGCACTCGGCCTACATCCTCGCCAACGCGGACATGCCGGGCTTCTCGCGCCAGGAGCAGGCGTGGCTGTCGAACCTGGTGCTCGCCCAGCGGGGGAAGCTCTCGAAGATGCGCTCGGCATTCGAGGACGACCCGGCGCTGGCCGCCCCGGCCTTCTGCCTTCGCCCCGCGGTCATGGGGCGCCGCCGCCGCGGGGCGGTGGTGGTGCCGATGTTCGTAATCGCGCGCGAGGCAGGGCGCTGGCGGCTGCGGCTCGACCGCGACTGGCTCGAACAGCACACGTTGGTCGCCGCCGCCCTGGACCACGAGCGCGACGAGTGGAAGTCCGTGGGCTACGAGCTGGAGGTGGACCAGCGCTAGGCGCCGGGCCGCCGAAATCGCCCGTCCCTAGGTCTTGCGGCCCGCGGTGAGGCGCCGGTACTGGGAGATGTGGCGGATCGCGTCGGTACGCTTTCCCGCCTTCTCCAGCAGGAGCGATAGGTTGTAGTGCGCGTCCGCCAGGCCGGGATCGACGCGCAGCGCGGCGCGGTATGACTCCATCGCCTCGGTCGGACGGCGCAGGTCCTCGAGCAGGATGCCCAGGTTGTAGAGCAGGGTCGCGTCGTCCCCGCATGCGTCGAGCGCCTCGCGATAGGCGCGCTCCGATTCGACGAGCCGCCCGCGGTCGTGGAGCAGCAGCGCGCGATTGATGCGCGCATCGAGGTGGGAGGGATCGGCCTCGATCGCCGCGGCATAGGCGGCGAGCGCCCCTTGCGCGTCGTGTGCCGTCTCCCGGGCGAGCGCGTGGTAGAAGAGCTCGGCCGCATCGACCGCCGGCGGGGACTGGGCAACCCCAGCCTCGACGACCTTCAGGGCGCCGCGCTCGGGATCGCCCTCGAACCCCAGCAGGTACTGGCCCGACTCCGCCTGCCAGCGCGCGGATCCCTCGCGAACGATCACGCGGTCGGCTTCCGCGCCGATGCGCAGCCCCGTGAGCGGCATCGATTCCGGCAGGCCGCGGCGCAGCTCGCGCAACGCGCGCAGGATGCGCCGGCGCGG
>JBBQBW010000191.1:0-5862 GCA_038318025.1 Burkholderiales bacterium
CCAGCAGTGCCGCGGCAGCCTCGTTTCCCTCACGCCGAACACCGAGTACCAGGTCGAGTTCAACCTGCCGGGCCAGGCCGCGAGCCGCGGACTCGTCGTGAAGACCTGGGCCAACCAGCGCCCCGTCGCCAAGACCGTCGCCGTGAACGGCGCCACCGGCACCACCTTCAACATCACCGAGGGCGGCACTGCCTCGGGCTACGTGGTGTACGAAGGCTCGGGCGCCACGCTCGACGGCAACAACTCCGCGCAATACAACGTGACCGTCAACGCCTCGTACGTGATCGTGCGCGGGTTGAAGCTCACCGGTGCCAAGCAGGACGCGATCCGCATCTCGCCCACCGTGACCGACGTGATCATCGAGGATAACGAGATCACCAACTGGGGCCGCACTCGCGACGGCAAGTGGGGCGCGGACATGGACTCTGGCGTGCGCGCCGTGTGCACCACGCCCACCCTCGTGCGCGTGACCATCCAGAGGAACCGCATCCACACCCCGCGCTACGGCGCCAACAGCTGGACCGACGGCCACCCGGCTGGCCCGCAGGCGATCACCTTCAGCCATTGCGGCGGCAACCACGTCTTCCGCCACAACGACATGTACAGCGTGGCCGGCAAGTACTTCAACGACATCATCGGCGGCGAGGACAACTTCACCAAGGCCGGCTTCCCGAACAGCGACACCGACATCTACGGCAACAAGCTCTCCCACGCCTGGGACGACGGCATCGAGGCCGAGGGCGCGAACGAGAACGTGCGCATCTACAACAACTACATCGACCGCACCGCCATCGGCATCGCCACCACCGCGACCTCCGTGGGCCCGATCTACATCTTCCGCAACGTGTGGAACCGCGCGCAGATGTACGACGGCCGCACCGATACCGACGACCGCCAGCCGTTCTTCAAATCGGGCGGCCAGGACACCCTCGGCTATGGCCGCCGCTACGTGTTCCACAACACCATGCTGCAGGCCACCCAATCGGGCCTCCAGTACGGCCTCGGCGGCGGCTACGGCATGGGCGGAACGGGCTCGGCCCAGCTGATCCAGAACACCTTCTCCAAGAACAACATCTACCACCTGTGGAAGCCGGGCAGGAGCGCCTTCTACCAGACGGGCACCACCAACGAGATCGCCAGCGACATGTACAACGGCACCGCCGGCGACGCGAACATCGTGGGCGGCATCAACGCCACCCCGACCTACGCCTCGGGCCACGGCTGGACCAGCGAGGCGGGCGGCAACTACCAGCTCGCCGCGGGCACCTCGGGCCAGGGCAAGGCGGTTCGCATCTCCAACTTCAACGATGGCGCGGCCGCCCCGGACGTGGGCGCGCACCAATCGGGCACGGGGGCGATGGCCTTCGGCGTCGCCGGCTCCCCGGGCAACTCGCTGGGCGGCACCACCACCACCACCACGACCACGCCTACCACCCCGACCACGCCGACCTCCTACGCCCTGGCGGTGGCCGCCGTGGGCTCAGGCACCGGCACCGTGGCCTCGACGCCCTCGGGCATCAACTGCGGCTCCTCCTGCAACGCGAGCTTCGCTTCCGGCGCCTCGGTGACCCTCACCGCGACCCCGGCCTCGGGCTCGCTGTTCGCCGGCTGGTCGGGCGCCTGCTCCGGCACCGCCGCCTGCACGGTCTCGATGACCGCGGCGAAGAGCCTCACCGCCACCTTCAACACCACGGCGACCGGCGGCACCACCACGGGCGTGACGCCGAGCCCCTCGGCGCTGGGCGGCTTCGGCACCACGAAGATCCAGACCGTGACCTTCACCAACAAGACCTCCACCAAGGTGACCTTCATCAGCGCCTCGATGTCGAGCACGCGCTACGGGCAGAGCAACACCTGCGGCGAAGTGGCCGCGGGCGCCAGCTGCACCGCAACCATCACCTACGATCCGACCAACTCGGGCTCGGACACCGGCACCTACACGCTCACCAGCACGGCGCCGAACAGCCCCCATACCGTGAGCCTCACGACGGCCGCGGGCACCACGGCGGTGGCGAGCGGCGTGACCCAGTCGGCCACCTCGCTCAGCTTCGCCAGCACCACCAAGCAGACCGTGACCTTCACCAACAACACTTCCGCCAAGGTCACGTTCATCAAGGCCTCGATGTCGAGCGGGAAGTTCTCGCAGACCAACAACTGCGGCGACGTGGCGGTGGGCGCGAGCTGCACAGTGACCATCACCTCCGGGTCTGGCTCGGGCAGCAGCAACGGCACCTTCACCATGACCAGCACCGCGCCCAACAGCCCCCACACGGTGACGCTTTCCGGAAGCGGCAACCAGCTGGTCTCGGCGAACACGCTGGTGCCGCACTTCTACAACGCCGTGCTCGGCCGCGAGGCCGACGCGGCGGGCGCGGCCTTCTGGGAGCAGGAGGTCGGGCGCGTCGTGGCGATCGGCGCCGACGCCAACGAGGCCTACTACGCGATGGCGATGTACTTCTACGGCAGCCAGGAGTATGCGAGGCGCGGGCGAGACGACGCCGGGTTCGTGTCCGACCTGTACACCACGTTCTTCAACCGCCCGGCCGACCAGCCGGGTTTGTCTTATTGGGCCTCGCAAATCGCATCCGGCATGCCGCGTGAAGTGGTCCTGGCCGCCTTCATGTTCTCGGCCGAGTTTCGCGCCTTCACCACCAGCCTCTTCGGCAGCACCGCGGTGCGCTCCGAAGTGAACGCCGCCATGGACCTCTACCGCGGGCTCCTGGGGCGCCTGCCCGACAGCTCGGGCTTCCTCTACACCCTGCAGAAGCTGCGCACCGCGCAATGCCAGGGCGGGGCGGCGGTGGCCGGCGAGGCCGATGCCCTTTCCGGCAACTTCGCTACCGGCGCCGAGTACGCCAACCGCCAACGCTCCAACGGCCAGTTCGTGGGCGATCTCTACAACGCCGTGCTGCGCCGCGGCGGCGACCTGGACGGGGTGCGTTACTGGGTCCAGCAGCTCGCCGGCGGCGCCAAGTCGCGCGAGCAGGTGCGCCGGGACTTCATGGCGAGCCCTGAATTCTCCGGCCGTATGACACAGGTAGCGGCCGAGGGCTGCGCCGCGTAGGCCGAAAGGCCCACTGCATTGGGATGCCCACTCAGGGAGTGTGTGGAAACGTCTCGAGCCCCCGCAAGGGGGCTTTTTTTTGCTTTTCGCTCCGGGACTTAGTCCACTGGGACTAGTCGGGGGCACGCAATGGGTGCATGGGGGGTTCCTATAGTCGATCCTGCCATGACCGATTTCTTTCAAGCCCACATCCTCATCGTCGACGACGATGCCTCGGCATTGCTCGCGATGGGCGAAGTGTTGTCCACGTTGGGCGCACGGCTGGTGACCGCGGGCTCGGGTGAGGAGGCCCTGCGTCACGTGGAAGACCACGACTTCGCCGCGATCCTCATGGACGTGCGCATGCCGGGGCTCGATGGATTCGCCACGGCGCGCATGATCCGCGAGCGCGGGCGCTCGCGGCACGTGCCAATCATCTTCCTCACCGCCGCGCAGGAGGACGTGCCGCAGATGTTCCGCAGCTACCAGGCCGGAGCGGTCGATTACATGGTGAAGCCGGTGGTCGCCGAGGTCCTGCGCTCGAAGCTCGCGGTCTTCGTCGGCCTTCACGACATGAACCGCATGCTGACCGCCGAACTCTCCGAGCGCGCCATGACCGAGGCGCGGCTTCGCACTTCGGAGGAGAATCTGCGCGCGCTCGCCTCCCACCTGCAATCGGTGCGCGAGGAGGAGCGGATCCACATCGCCCGCGAGATCCACGACGAGCTGGGGCAGGCACTCACCGGGCTCAAGTTCGACATCAATTCCCTCGCGCGCTCCTGCCAGGTGACGGCGGGGGCGGGGGCGCCCGTCGACGAGGGCGCCGTGGCGGAGAAGACGCAGGGCATGTGCCAGTCGATCGACCGCATCATCAACTCGGTGCGGCGCATCGCCTCGGGCCTGCGCCCGGAAGTCCTGGACGAGATCGGGCTCGCGGCCGCGGTGGAGTGGCAGGCGCGCGAGTTCTCGCGGCGCACCGGCATCCGCTGCCTGGTGGCGCTGCAGCCCGGCTTCCACGATCCGGATCAGCAGCGCTCCACGGCGCTCTTCCGCATGTTCCAGGAGCTGCTCACCAACGTGGCGCGCCACGCCAACGCGACGCGGGTGGCGGTGACGCTCTCCGAGGTGGACGGCGAATCGATTTCGCTCACGGTCGAGGATAACGGCCAGGGCATCAAGCACGGGCAGTTCGAGAGCTCGAAGTCGCTGGGCTTCCTCGGGTTGCGCGAGCGCGCCCTCGCCTTCGCGGGGTCGGTGGTCGTCAAGGGACAAGAGGGGCAGGGCACCAGAGTATCCGTGAGCATCCCGCTAGCGGCCAAAGAACAGGTAATCCACGCATGAGCTTCGCTACCTCCTCAGTCATTCACGGCACCCGCGGCGCGCCCGTCCGGGTCCTCATTGCCGACGACCATCCCGTCGTCCGGCAAGGCCTCAAGCTCATGCTGAACGCCGATCCCGAAGTCGACGTGGTGGGCGAAGCACGCGACGGCGACGAGGCGTTCGAGATGGCGCACCAGCTCGAGTGGGACGTGGCCGTCCTCGACTACTCGATGCCGGGGCGCGGGGGTGTCGAGCTCCTCTCCGACGTGAAGCACGACTATCCCGACCGCCCGGTCCTCATCCTCTCCATCTACCCGGAAGACCCCCATGGGCTGCGCGCGTTGAAGGCGGGGGCCGCTGGCTACATCACCAAGGAAACCGCGGGCGACGAGCTCACCGCCGCGGTGAAGAAGGTCGCCACTGGCGGGCGCTACGTGAGCTCCTCGCTTGCGGAGAAGCTTGCCTCGCGCCTCACGCCCGAGCAGGAGCGCCCGCCCCATGAGCGCCTCTCGGACCGCGAGTACCGCGTGATGTGGCTGCTGGCCTCAGGCAAGACCCTGCACCAGATCGCCGAGGAGATGCGCCTGTCGCCCTCCACGGTGAGCACCTATCGCGGCCGAATCCTGAAGAAGCTCGCGCTCAACACCAACGTGGACCTGGTGCACTACGCGATGAAGCACCGCCTCATCGAGTAGCGTGCGCGGCGCGAGTGAGCGGTGCCGTACACAACCCGCGAACGCCTCGAATCCATACTGCTGGTCTTCTTTGGAGAACCGCTTGAGAAAATTCCTAGTTGCATTGCTGGCCTGCGCCGCATCGCTCGCGCACGCCAATACCGTCACCACCGACTTCAGCGACCTCTGGTGGAACCCCAACGAGTCCGGCTGGGGCGTAAACGTGATCCAGCAGGAGGATGTCCTGTTCGCGACCCTGTTCGTCTACGGGGCCAACACGTCGCCGACCTGGTACGTGGGCTCGTCGCTCCTTTACAAGGGCATCCAGAACAACCAGTTCGTGTTCGAGGGGCCGCTCTATCGCACCAGCGGACCGTACTTCGCCGCCCCATCGTTCCCCGAAGCGCAGGTGACTCGCCTGCAGGTCGGCACCATGACCTTCCGTGCCGCGCAGGCCACCACAGCCACGATCTCGTACACCGTGGACGGCGCCACCGTCACCAAGAACATCGAGCGTCAGACCTGGCGCAACCAGGACTTCAGCGGCCAGTATCGCGGCGCCATGATCGGCAACTACTCCGGCTGCGTGAACGGCAATGGCCCCTATGAGTCGCCAGCGGTGTTCACCATCACGCAGCAGGGCTTCGCCATGACGGTGCACGAGGAAGGCGCGGGCTACACCTGCAGCTATACCGGCTCGTATTCGCCGGCGGGCTCCATCGGCGTGCTCGAGGGATTGTCCTCGTGCAGCAACGGCGTCGCGCAAAGCTTCTCGATGACGGAGATGAAAGTCGGCCTCGACTTCTTCGCCGGGGCGATGACCTC
>JBBQBW010000192.1:0-5859 GCA_038318025.1 Burkholderiales bacterium
TGGTCGAGAACGGCGAGCCCATCGGCACCGTGTACCTGCGGGCGCTTTACGCGCCGTGGGCGCGCCTGAAGGATTACCTGTCGCTGCTCGCGATGGTGATGGTGGCGAGCCTCGCGGTGGCGGCGGTGCTCTCGGGCTGGCTGCAGAAGGGCATCACGCAGCCGATCCAGAAGGTCGCACACGTCGCCCGCGAGGTGATCGAACGGCGCGATTACTCGCTGCGCGTGGCGAAGAACACCGAGGACGAGGTGGGCCAGCTGGTGGACGCCTTCAACCGGATGCTGGCGGAGATCGGGCGCCGCTCGGACGCGCTCGCCGAGGCCGACCGGCGCAAGGACGAGTTCCTCGCGACCCTCGCCCACGAGCTGCGCAACCCGCTTGCGCCGCTGCGCAACGCGCTCGAGATCCTGCGCATCACCGAGGGCAATCCCGACACCGCGCTCAAGGCGCGCGAGATGATGGAGCGGCAGCTGAAGCAGATGGTGCGGCTGGTGGACGACCTGCTGGACGTCTCGCGCATCACCACCGGCAAGCTCGCGGTGCGGCACACCCCGATGGACCTGCAGGACGCCGTGGCCGACGCGTTGGAAACGGCGCGCGGCGCGATCGAATCCCGCGGCCAGGAGCTGGTGGTGAACCCCGCACGCGGCGCGGTGCCGATCGATGGCGACCGCACGCGCCTCGCCCAGGTGTTCGCGAACCTTCTCAACAACGCCGGCAAGTACACCCAGGCCGGCGGGCGCATCGAGTTCTCCGTCGAGGTGGGTCCCCAGAGCGCCGTGGTGCGCGTTGCCGACAACGGCACCGGACTCTCCGCCGAATCCATCGCCCGCATCTTCGACATGTTCGTGCAGGTCGACCGCACCCTGGAGCGCTCCCAGGCGGGGCTGGGCGTGGGGCTCTCGCTCGCGCGACGGCTGGTGGAGTTGCATGGTGGCACCATCGAAGCGGCGAGCGCCGGGGAAGGGAAGGGGAGCGAATTCACCGTGCGGCTGCCGATGTCGGGCGGGCGCCTCGAGCCCCGCCAGGCCGTGGTGGAGGATGCGATCGCGGCCCAGCCGCGGCGCATCCTGCTCGCCGACGACAACGTCGACTTCGCGCTCAGCCTCGCGCAGCTGCTGTCGGCCGCCGGGCACGACGTTCGCATCGCCAACGACGGCGCGGAGGCTCTCGACCAGGCGGCGCGCTTCACCCCCGAGATCGCCTTCGTGGACATCGGCATGCCGAAGGTGAACGGCTACGATGTCGCGCGGCGGATGCGCGCGCAAGCCAGCACCCGCGATTGCACGCTGGTGGCGGTGACCGGCTGGGGCCAGGAGGGCGACCGGAAGCTCGCCCAGGAGGCCGGCTTCGACCGCCACCTCACCAAGCCCGTCGACCCGAGGGAGATCGAGGCGATCCTCGGCAGCTACTGAGGATTCGACGCGGGCTCGGGCTCCGGCAGCGCCATCGCGAGCACCTTGTCGATGCGGCGCGAGTCCATGTCGACGATCTCGAGGCGCCAGCGTTCCCAGTCGACATGGTCGCCGGTCTGCGGCAGCCGCCCCAGCAGCAGCATCAGCATGCCGGCGAGCGTGTGGTAGCGCTCGCGGCCTTCCTCGGGAATCGACTTGAGGTGCAGGCGGTCCTTCAGCTCCGGCACGGGGATCAGCCCATCCAGCAGCCAGGAACCATCGTCGCGCTTGACCGCCCACGAATCCTCGGCCTTGCGCGGCTTGAACTCGCCGGTGATGGCCTCGATCACGTCGGTGAAGGTGATCATCCCGAGCACCTCGCCGTACTCGTCGACCACGAAGCCCACCTGGGTGCCGGAGGTGCGGAAATTCTCCAGCAGCTCCATGCCGGTGAGGCTCTCGGGCACGAAGACCGCGGTTTGCAGGCCCTGCGTGAGGTCCGGAACCTCGCCGCGCAGCGTCTTGGAGAGGAGTGTGCGCGAGGTGGCGATGCCGAGGATTTCGTTCATCCCGCCGCGCACCACCGGGAAGCGCGTGTGCTCGTGGGCCTCGATGCGCTTCACGTTGTCGGCCCAGGGGAGGGTCGCGTCGAGCGCCACGATGTCCGCGCGCGGCACCATCAGCGAGCCCAGTTGCCGGTCGTCGAGGCGGAACACGTTGCGCACCATCGTGTGCTCGTGGTGCTCGATCACGCCGGCGTCGGAGCCTTCGGAGAGCAGGGCGTGGATCTCGTCCTCGGTCACCAGCGGGGCCTTGTACCCCCGCATGCCGAAGAGGCGCAGCACCAGCGCGGTCGAGCCCGTGAGCAGCATCACGAAAGGCGTCGAGGCGGCGGCGAGCCAATGGATGGGGCGCGCCACGAAGCGCGCGATCGGCTCCGGGTTCATCTGTCCCAGCCGCTTGGGGACCAGCTCGCCCAGGACGATCGAGAAGTAGGTGATGGTGATGACCACGATCGCGGTGGCGAGGTACTCGGAGGTGCGGTCCTGCATCGCGAAGCTCGCCCGCAGCCATTCAGCCACGGGCTTGGAGAGCACCGCATCGCCGACGATGCCGTTCAGCACGGAGATCGAAGTGATGCCGATCTGGATCGTCGACATGAAGCGGTTGGGGTCCTGGCCCAGCTTTACCGCTTCGATCGCGCCGCGGTCGCCTTCGTCGATGAGGCGCTGCAGCCGCGATTTCTTCGCGGTGACGAGCGCGATCTCGGACATGGCGAAGGCGCCATTCAGGAGGATGAGGGCGAAGAGGATTGCTATTTCCAAGGGGGGCAGGGCGGCAGCCGACACGCCGCGAGTTATAACTGGTTGAATTATAACGCGTTCATCCACGGGGTTCACCTGTCCCCCGGGCTCCGACAACAACAATGCTCGGGCCTTCGCTGGCGAGCTGGTTCGCTCGCGAGTGCGGCCAATCCACTTGATCCTGCACAAAGCCTGCCATCCCCACAACGGTTATGATGCAAAAATGACTCGTCACGGTCGCACGCTCGTAGCATTCCTGGCCCTGGTCTGCCTTGCCGTCGTGCAGGTCGCGGTGGCCGCGTATCCGTGCCCCTCGGCCGTGCGCGCGGTGGCGGCGGTGGCGCTGGCCGATTGCTGCGACGAAGGCGGTGATCCTGCCGAGCCGGCGCTTTGCCTTGCCCATTGCCAGCAGGGCAAGCAGTCGCTCGACAAGCCTTCCGTGAACCTGCCTATGCAGGCGCTTGCGCCGATGACGATTCCGTTCCCGGGAGCTGCTCGCGCCGGCCTCGTTGCCGCGTTCGGCGAGCTGCCTTCCCTCCTGGCGCGTGCCACCGCACCGCCCCTCGCGCTGCGCCACTGCTGCCTGCGAATCTAGTCGCCTCCGGTTGAGTCCGCCGGCATGAGCCGGCGCTTCCTTTCCACCTGTCCGGAGGTGTCATGCGCTTCGTTTCCTGTATCGCCCTGCTGGCGGCGCTTGCGCCGGGCGCCGCTCTCGCGGCCGAGGCACCTCTCGGGCTGCCCGAGGCGCAGCGCATCGCCGTGGAGCGCTCGCGCCAGATTGAGGCGCAAACGCTCGGCGTGGGCGCCGCGCGCGAGATGGCGGTGGCCGCCGGGCAGCTGCCGGACCCGGTGCTCTCGCTCGGGGTGAACAACCTGCCCATCGAGGGCGCCAATCGCTTCGCCATCTCCGGCGAGCGAATGACCATGCGCAGCGTCGGCGTGATGCAGGAGCTGCCCAGCAGGGAGAAACGTGGCCTGCGCGCCGAGCGCTTCGAGAAGGAGGCCCTCAAGGAGCTCGCCGAGCAGGACGCGACCCGCGCCATGATCCACCGCGATACGGCGCTTGCCTGGCTCGATGCCTGGTACTCCGAGGCCATGGCCGGCGTGCTCGCCGAGCAGCGCCTGCGCGGCCTGCAGGAGGCCCAGGGCGCGGAAGCCGAATACCGCGCCGGCCGTGGCAGCCAGGCCGACGTCCTCATGGCTCGCACTGCGCTCGCGATGCTCGACGATCGCGCCGCCGAGCTCGAGCGCAAGGTGCGCAACGCCCGCACCAGGCTCGCCCGCTGGGCGGGTCCCGGTAGCGATCAACCCCTGGCGCCGAAGCCCGACATCCACGCGGTGAACCTCGAGGCCCATGGGCTCGATGAGCAGCTCTCGCGCCATCCGGAGATCGCGGTGCTCGAACGCCAGGAAGAGATGGCGAACGCCGAGGCGCGCCTGGCGCGCGCCAACAAGAAAGCGGACTGGAGCGTGCAGCTCATGTACAGCGTGCGCGGCTCCGCCTTCGGCGACATGGTTTCTATCGGCGTCTCCATCCCGCTGCAGTGGAACGAGGCCAACCGGCAGGATCGCGAGGTGGCGGCCAAGCTCGCGGCGGTCGGCCAGGCCCAGGCCAGGCGCGAAGAGCTGCTGCGGCAGCACATCGCCGAGGTGAGGACGATGCTCGACGAATGGAAAAGCAACCGCACGCGGCTGGTTCGCTACGAGCGCGAGATCGTGCCGCTCGCCACCTCGCGCTCGGATGCCGCCCTGGCAGCCTACCGCGGCGGCAAGTCGGGTGTGAGCGAGGTGCTCGCGGCGCGCCGCAGCGAGCTCGACGTGAAGCTCCAGGCGCTGCAGCTCGAGGCCGAGACCGCGCGGCTCTGGGCCCAACTCAACTTCCTGGCCGCCGAGGAAAGAAAATGAACACACGCATCACCGCCGTCTCCATCGTCGCCGTGGCGCTCGCCGCCGCCGGCGGTTACGGCCTGTACTCCATCGGCATGAGCCAGGGCATGAAGATGGCGGCGCCGGATTCCTCTGCGGCTGGGTCGACTGCCGCGGAGGCGGGACGAAAGGCCCTCTACTGGCACGATCCCATGGTGCCGGGACAGAAGTTCGACAAGCCCGGCAAGTCGCCTTTCATGGACATGCAGCTGGTGCCCGTTTACGCGGACGAGGCGGAGGAGGGCGGCGGCGTGAGCATCAGCGCGCGCGTGCAGCAGAACCTGGGCGTGCGTACCGCCGAAGTGACCCGGGGCGTGGTGGCGCCGAGCGTCGAGGCGGTGGGCACCGTCGTGTACAACGAGCGCGACCAGGCCGTGGTGCAGGCGCGCGCCAACGGCTTCATCGAGAAGCTGCATGTGCGCGCGGCGCTGGATCCGGTGCGCCGCGGGCAGGCGCTCGCCGATCTCTATGTGCCCGACTGGGTCGCGGCGCAGGAGGAGTACCTGGGTGTGGTCAACATGGGCGGGCCGGGGCTCGACTCGCTGCGCGAGGGCGCGGCGCAGCGCATGCGGCTCGCCGGGATGAGCGACGAGCAGATCCGCCGCGTGACGGCGTCGGGCAAGGTGCACCCGCGCATCACCATCACGGCGCCCATCGACGGCGTGGTGGCAGAACTGGGCGCGCGCGAAGGCATGACGGTGATGTCGGGCGCGCCGCTCTTCCGCCTGAACGGGCTCTCCCCCATCTGGGTGAACGCCGAAGTACCCGAGGCGCAGGCTGCCTTCGTGCGGCCCGGCAACATGGTCGAGGCGCGCGCCGCGGCGCTGCCGGGGCGCACGTTCAAGGGCAAAGTGAGCGCGATCCTGCCGGAGGTGAACGCCGCGACGCGCACGCTCAAGGCGCGCGTCGAGCTCGCCAATCCGGGCGGGGCGCTGGTGCCGGGGATGTTCGCCACGGTGAACTTCGCGCCGGCGGCGAAGCGCGAAGTGATGATGGTCCCCAGCGAGGCGGTGATCGCCACCGGCAAGCGCACCGTCGTCGTCCGATCCGAGGCGAGCGGCGAGGGCAAGCAGCGCTTCCTTCCGGTGGACGTCGAGGTCGGGGCCGAGTCCGGCGGCATGACCGAGATCCGCAAGGGCCTGGAACCCGGCATGAAGGTGGTGGTCTCGGGCCAGTTCCTGATCGACTCGGAAGCCAACCTCAAGACCACCATGGCGCGGCTCGAGGATGCGCCC
>JBBQBW010000193.1:0-5853 GCA_038318025.1 Burkholderiales bacterium
TCCCAAGACCGGGGTCGAGCCGGGCATTCCGGTGACCTACGTGCCGGCGCGCAACACCGTGTTCCTGTCGCTTGCGCTCGCCCACGCGGAGGTGGCGGGCGCCGACGCGATCTTCACCGGCGCCAACGCCGTCGACTATCCGGGGTATCCCGATTGCCGACCGGAATACCTGGCGGCCTTTGAGGCGATGGCCAACCTCGCGACGCGCCGCGCGGTGGAGGGCGCGCCGATCCGCATCGAGTCGCCGATCGTGCACCTGGCGAAAGCGGACATCGTGCGCCGGGGCCATGAGCTCGGCGTCGACTATTCACTCACCGTCTCGTGCTACAGCGCCGATGCCGCCGGGCGCGCCTGCCTGCGCTGCGATGCGTGCCGGTTCCGTCGCGAGGGCTTCCTCAAGGCAGGGCTCGACGACCCGACGCGTTACCAGCCGGGCGTGATGCCGGAGCGCGAGGCCACGGCCCGCGGGTAAAATGGCGCCTTCCTCGTGGAGGCGGCTTGGGCGGAACCTCGAATCTGTCGGCGGTGGTGGCGTGGGGCGGCTTGGCGCTCGGCTTCCTGTTCGGTGCCGTGGCCAACCGCACCAACTTTTGCACCATGGGCGCGGTGTCCGATGTCATGAACATGGGCAGCTGGGGCCGCATGCGCATGTGGCTCCTCGCCATCGCGGTGGCAATCATCGGCACCCAGGCCCTGCAGATGGCGGGCGCGATCGACCTCACCAGATCGTTCTACGTGCGGCCCAACCTCACCTGGCTTTCGTACATCCTCGGCGGCTTCCTGTTCGGGGTGGGGATGACGCTGGGCTCCGGCTGCGGCAGCAAGACACTGGTGCGCGTGGGAACCGGGAACCTCAAGTCGCTGGTGGTCTTCATCGTCCTCGGCATCGCGGCGTACATGACCCTGAAGGGTCTGTTCGCGATCTGGCGCACCGCCTGGATCGACCCGGTGGCCGTGGACCTGGCGAGCCTGGGCGTCACGCGCCAGGACCTGCCCGCGCTCCTCGCCTCGTGGGGCGGGCTGGACGCGAAGGTAGCCGTGGTCGTGGCCACGCTGCTGGTCGCGGGCGCGCTCCTCGTGTTCGTGCTCAAGGATCGCGAGTTCCGCGCGAGTCCCGACCACCTCCTGGGGGGCATCGCGGTGGGCCTGCTGATCGTCGGCGGGTGGTACGTCACCGGCCACCTCGGATTCGCCGAGAATCCCGAGACGCTCGAGGACACCTTCTTCGGCACCAACAGCCGCACCATCGAATCGCTCTCGTTCACCGCTCCTGTCGCGTACACGCTGGAGCTCCTGATGCTGTGGAGCGACAAATCGCTCACCGCGACCTTCGGCGTCGCTGCCACCGTCGGCATCATCCTGGGCTCGGCCGCGTATGCGCTCGCCTCGCGGACCTTCCGCTGGGAGGGGTTCGCGGGCGCCGAGGACACCGGCATGCACGTGGCCGGGGGGATCCTGATGGGGTTCGGCGGAGTCACGGCCTTGGGGTGCACCATCGGCCAGGGACTCTCCGGCATGTCCACCCTCGCGCTGGGCTCGATCCTCGCCTTCCTCTCGATCATCGCCGGCTCCGCGCTCACCATGAAGTGGCAGTACTGGCGGCTCACGCGCGAGTCCTGAAAAACGCTCGTGAGGTTTGACCCAACCTCTCGCGAAACGCTATAATTTCCGTTTTGCCGGGGCGTTAGCTCAGCTGGTAGAGCAGCGGACTTTTAATCCGTTGGTCACTGGTTCGAACCCAGTACGCCCTACCAGTCGTTCGGGAAAGGCCGGGGGAATTCCTCCGGCCTTTTTCCATTGGGATCCGGGATCTTCTTGGGGCCTCGCATGCCAAGAATACTGCGCTATGCCTGGGCGATGCCCGCGAGTGCCATCGGGCTCCTGGTGGGCGCGCTTGCGCTCCTCCTCGGGGCCCGCGCGAGATGGGTGGAGGGCACGCTCGAGGTCGGCGGTGGGCACCTGGGGGGCTGGGCGGATGCGGCGCCCGAGAGGGCGCGCTTCGCGGCGGTGACACTGGGACACGTGATCGTCGGAGTCGACGACCTGGCATTGTCGGGTTGCCGTGCCCACGAGCGCGTCCATGTCCGGCAGTACGAGCGCTGGGGAGTCTTCTTCTTTCCCGCCTACGCGATCGCGGGGCTGCGCGAGCTCGCGCGCGGCGGCGACCCGTACCGCGACAACTACTTCGAGCGCGAGGCGCGTGGCGAGCTGGGGCTCCCGGGCAAGTTGAATTCGCCGCCACGGTCCAGCGCCCGGCGGTAGGCCGGCCGCGCGTGGATGCGCTCGAGGAACGCGGTGATCCGGGGATGGGACGAGAGGTTCGCGCGCGCGGCAGCCGCCTCGAGGGGGAAGCTCATCTGCACGTCGGCAGCGGAAAATTGGCTGCCGGCGAACCACTCGCTTCCACCCAGCTCGCGCTCGATGTGATCGAGGTTGCGCTCGATGTTGGGCATCACGAAGCTTTTCTTCACCTTGCGGGCGATGCCGCGCGCGATGGGGCGCGCGAAGAACGGCATCGGTGCCGACTCGATACGGTCGAACACCAGCTTCATCACCAGGTAGGGCATCGCCGAGCCTTCGGCGAAGTGCATCCAGTAGGTGTATCGCAGCCGCTCGGCAGAGCCCGCGGGAGGGGAGAACCGTCCCGCCCCGTAGCGGTCCACCAGATACTCGAGGATCGCGCCGGACTCGGCGAGTGTGAGCCCGCCATCGGTCAGCACCGGCGACTTCCCGAGGGGGTGCACCGCGCGCAGCGAATCCGGTGCGAGCGCCGTGCCAGGATCGCGCTGGTAGCGCTCGATGCCGTACTCGAGCCCGAGCTCCTCGAGCATCCACAGGATGCGTTGCGAGCGCGAGTTGTTCAGGTGGTGGACGGTGATCATCGAATGCCCAATTCAGGAGGTGCCATGAGGACGATTGCCGCGCTATTCCTAGCCCTGGCCGTCGCGGCGTGCGCGGCTCCCGGCTACCTGCCCCTCGACCGCTACGCCATCCTCAACGACGAAATCCTGCAAGGGATCCGTCCCGGCCAGACCCGCGACGACGTGGAGCGCCTCATCGGCCCCCCGGTCCGCACGATGCATTTTTCTCGTCTCGACCATACCGCGTGGGACTACCGTTACGTCGATACCTGGGGCTATCCCGCGATCTTCTCGGTCACCTTCGACGCCCAGGGCCGGGTGGTGAGCAAGATCTCCCAGCGCATCGAACGCGAACGCCGCTAGCGCCGCCGGTCCAGCTGCAGAATGCGGAACGGGTATGCGTGCCGCGCGTCGGCTGGGTAGCGTGCCACTTCGCGCTCGCTCCACTGGCTTCGGTCGAACTCGGGAAACCAGGTGTCTCCGGCCACTTCCGCCTCGACCTCGGTCAAGTGGATGCGCTCCGCGATCGGGAGGGTCTCCTCGAAGAGCGTGGTGCCGCCGATGACGCAGACTTCGCTGACGTCGCCGGCCGCCTGCCACGCCTCCTCGAGGGATCCGACCACCGTGCACCCGGGCGCGGCGTAGCCGGGCGTGCGGGTGACCACGATGTTCTGCCGGCCGGGTAGCGGCCGCCCGATGGACTCCCAGGTACGCCGTCCCATCACGATGGGGTGCCCCATGGTGACGCGCTTGAAGTGGGCGAGCTCCTCGGGAAGCCGCCAGGGCAGGGCGTTGTCGCGGCCGATGACGCGGTTGCGGGCCATGGCGACCACCAGGGATCGGATCAAGTGGCGGGGCTCCTAGACGGCGATGGGCGCCTTGATGGCGGGGTGGGGGTCATAACCTTCGAGACGGAAATGCTCGTAACGGAACCCGAACAGGTCCGTGACGGAGGGGTCCAGGTGCATCACCGGCAGCTCCCGGGGCGCGCGGGAGAGCTGCTCGCGCGCCTGTTCGAGGTGGTTCAGGTACAGGTGGGCATCGCCGAGGGTGTGGACGAATTCGCCGGGCGCCAGGCCCGTCGCGCGGGCCACCATCAGCGTGAGGAGGGCATAGGAAGCGAGGTTGAAGGGCACGCCCAGGAAGACGTCGGCGCTGCGCTGGTAGAGCTGGCAGGAGAGCTTGCCCTCGGCCACGTAGAACTGGAACAGCGCATGGCAGGGCGCCAGCGCCATGCGCGGGATGTCGGCCACGTTCCATGCCGAGACCACCAGCCGGCGCGAATCCGGATTGCGGCGGATCTGCTCCACCACCTCGGCGATCTGGTCGATGTGGCGCCCGTCGGGGGCGGGCCAGGAGCGCCACTGGGAGCCGTACACGGGCCCGAGCTCGCCCCGGGCGTCGGCCCACTCGTCCCAGATCGACACGCCGTTCTCCTGCAGGTAGCGCACGTTGGTGCTGCCTTGCAGGAACCAGAGCAGCTCGTGGATCACGCTGCGGGTGTGGATCTTCTTGGTGGTGAGCAGCGGGAAGCGCTCGGCGAGGTCGAAGCGCATCTGGTAGCCGAAGACGGACAGGGTGCCGGTTCCGGTGCGATCGCTCTTGCGCGCGCCGTGCTCCAGCACGTGGCGCAGCAGGTCTAGGTAGGTCTTCATCGTCGAGTGCCGATTCTAGCCTGAGGAGCGGGTACCCAAAAGGAAACGGGCCCCGAAGGGCCCGTATTCCGTCACGCGGTGGTGCGATTACTTGAACGCGTACTTGAGGCCGACGTAGTACAACCGGCCGCGCGCGTCCGTGTAGCGCGGGTCATAGCCGACCTGGAAGGTCTGGCCCTGGTCCGACGCCGGGGGATCGCGATCGAGGATGTTCTTGATGCCGCCGGTCACGCTCAGGCCGCGCCAGACGTCCCAGCCCACCTGCGCGTCGTACGTCTCGTACGAGGCCACGCGACGCGATCCGCTGTCGTCGAGGTACCCGAGCACGAAGTTCTGCGCTAGGGTGGCCGTGAACGGGCCGGTGCGCCAGTTGGCCGAGATGTAGTGCTTCCAGCGCGGGATCGAGCCGTTGTCCGCGGTGATGCGGCCCACGTTGTCCGAGTACGCGCCGTCGGTCTGCTGCTGGTAGCGGTACTGGATGATGTAGGTGCCTTCGCCGCGGAAGGTGACCGGCCCGGCGCGCAGCGTGGCGGAGAGGTCCGCACCCGTCACGTTGTACTTGCCGAGGTTCTCCTGTACCTGAATCACGAAGTCGATCGGGCACGGAACGTTGGCCGGCGTGCTGCTGCCGGGCAGGTCACCGACGCAACCGCCGCCGGCCACCCGCGCGGTGCGCACGAAGCGTCCGCCCGCGTTCAAGGGATCCAGGCCACCGAAGAAGTCGAACACGGTGGTGTCGCCCAGCGCGCCGATGGTGTTGCGGCGGCGGATGCTGAAGAAATCGACGCCCACCGAGGTGCTCGCCGACGGCTCGAAGATCACGCCGAGGGTCCATTGCTTGGACTTCTCGGGCGTGAGCGACGTGTTGCCGCCCAGCTGGTTCTGGAATTGCGCGTCGCACTCCAGGCCTTCGTTCACGAACCCGCCCACCGGGGTGGAGTTCGGGCAGCGCAGCGGATCGTTGTGGGAATCGGCCGTGTTCGACAGGAAGCGCGGCAGGAACAGATCCGAGAGGGTGGGGGCGCGGAAACCGGTGCTATAGGAGCTGCGCACCAGGATTTCCTTCGTCGGGGTCCAACGGAGCGCCACCTTCGGGTTCGTCGTGTTGCCGAAGTCCGAATACTTGTCGTGGCGGACCGCGAACTGAGCTTCCAGGTTGCGGGTGATGGGCACGCTCAGTTCGGCGAAAATGGCGTCGATCGAGCGATCGGCCGCGGTCGCCGGCAGCGCGCCGCCACCGCCCAGGATGTCGCCCGAGAACAGCACCTGGCCCGGACGGTCGTTCAGCTCTTCCTCGCGGCGCTCGAAGCCCAAGGCAAGGGCCATGGGGCCGCTGC
>JBBQBW010000194.1:0-5837 GCA_038318025.1 Burkholderiales bacterium
CACTGCCTCGCCCTGCGCGCCCACCCGCTGCCGGATGAAGGCGTGGGCCGCGTCGGCCTGCGCCGAGGTCGCCGTCTTCCCCGTGCCGATGGCCCACACCGGCTCGTAGGCGACGATACCGCCCTCCAGCTGCGCCGCACCCAGCTTGCCGAGCAGCGCATCCACCTGCCGGGCTAGGACCTTCTCGGTCTCGCCCCGCTCCCGCTCCTGCAGCGTCTCGCCCACGCAGAAGATCGGCGTGAGACCCGAGCGCCGGGCCGCGGCGTACTTTTCCACTACCATCGCGTCGGTGTCGCCGAAGAGGGCGCGGCGCTCCGAATGCCCCACGATCGCGTAGCGGCACCCGAATTCTGCCAGCATCGCCCCCGAGACTTCCCCGGTATACGCGCCCTTGTCGTACCGGCTGACGTCCTGGCTGCCCCAGCCGATCCCGGAGCCCTCGAGCAGCCCCTGAACCTGGGCCAGATAGGGGCCGGGCACGCAGACCGCGCATGCCACGCTCCCATCCCGGGGGATTTCTCGCAGGAGCGCCTCGAGCAGCGCCTCGTTGGAGGCAAGGCTGCCGTTGAGCTTCCAGTTACCGACGACCGCTTTCGACCGCATTTCCGACCCTCAAAACTCGTCGATTTTAGCGCAAAACCGGGTCGGGACTCAATTCAAACCGGCGCGTCGCCTACAACTCGTTGTCGGCGCACGAAAAACCAGGCGATGCGGGGGTGGGGCGGCCCAACGTTCGCTAACGAACAAAGGGCCGCTGGCGCAGTGTATGCTGGCAAAATGCCCCCAGAATGGGAGCACATCGTTGTGGTGCGCCACGCGGAGAACCCGCCTTGAAGTCGAAAATCCCGAAGCTTGGCGAACCATCGCGCGATGCTCAAGCGCGCATCCAGGATGCCGTTGCCTCCTGGGAAACGGTGCGCTCCCGGCTCGCCCCCGTGATCGGCGAAAACGGGTTTCGCGTCCTGTTCGCCCGCAGCCTGCATAAGACCCGTCCTGACTTCCCCTGGCTTGTCCGCGACGACAATCCGGCGGAGCCCGCGTTCGTGGCCCTGAGGGCCTGCTTCGAAGGGCAAGCGCCCGAGCGCGTCGAAGCGGCGGACCGCAAGTTGGTGGCCGCCTTTATTGCCCTGCTGAACGATCTCATCGGCGCGACGCTGACGGCCCGCTTGCTGCCCCCCCCCCCGCGTATGACGCCGTCAACGCGCCCGGCCCGATGAATTAGGAGATTGAGGATGTCGAAACAAGTCTCTATCCGCCGCCTCGAAACCAAGGTGCCGGGCCTGGATCGGATCCTCGGCGGCGGCTTGCCGGAGTTCTCCTTCAACCTGATCGCTGGCATCCCGGGGTCGGGCAAGACCACGCTCGCGCACCAGATGATGTTCTCGCTGGCGAATCCAAAACGTCGCGCGCTCTACTTCACCGTGCTGGGCGAACCGCCGCTGAAGATGCTGCGCTATCAACAGCAGTTCTCGTTCTTCGATGCCGACAAGGTCGGGACGTCGATCCGCTTCGTCAACCTCGCTGCCGAGCTGCTCAAGGGCAGCTTGAAGGAGGTCCTGGAGCACATCCTGCGGGAAGTCGAAGCCGACTCGCCCGGGCTGGTGTTCGACGATTCGTTCCGCTCGGGGCTGCGGGCGGTGGCGAACGAACCTAGGGGAGACATCGAGCTGCAGCACTTCGTCCAGGAGCTCGGCATGCACCTCACGAGCCGTCAAGCGACGACATTCCTGGTGGGCGAATACGACATGTCGGGTCAATCCGACCCGAAATTCACCGAGGCCGACGGCCTCATCTGGCTCACGCAGGACACCTACCAGGGCTCGATGGTGCGCAAGCTGGAGATCAAGAAAATGCGGGGCCAGGCGACGCTCCCGGGCCAGCATACCTTTCGCATGAGTGAGCAGGGGATTCGCGCGTTTCCCCGGGCGATTCTGGAATCGCAGCCGCTGCCGGGCTCGAAGAAACCGCCTCGCGTCATGAAACGCATCAGCACGGGGGTGGCAAGCCTCGACGAGATGCTCGGTGGGGGCCTGCCCAGGGGATATTCGCTGCTGGTCGCGGGCCCTTCGGGGTCGGGCAAGACGATCATGGCCACGGAATTCCTGGCCGAAGGGTTACGCCGGGGAGAAAACGGCGTCATCGCGGCGTTCGAGAAGAGTCCCGGGCTTGGGTTGAGCGCGGACCTCGATCGCATGGTGCGCTCGGGCAAGGTAGGCATTGTAAGCACCCGCTCGCTCGATCTGTCCATCGATGAAACCCTGTATGACATGACCGAGATGATCCATCGCCTGAAGGCGAAACGCGTGGTGATCGATTCCCTGTCGGGATTCGAACTCGCGCTGGCGCCCTCGTATCGAGAGGATTTCCGCGACTCGCTGTATCGCATGATCTCGGTATTGACGGGGCTGGGCGTCTCGGTGCTGGCCACCTCGGAGCTGGAAGATCGTTATACCGACCTGCGCTTCAGCTCGTACGGCACCGCTTTCCTGACCGATGCAATCATCCTGCAGCGTTATGTCCAGGTGAAAGACGAGTTGCGGCGCTGCCTCACGGTCGTGAAAGTGCGCAACAGCGATCACAGCAAGAAGCTGCGCGAGTTCAGGATCGTCAAGGGCCACCTCGTCATCGAAGACGCGCTCACGGGGTACGAGGGCCTGCTCGTGGGACGGGCGATATTCGGACAGGCTATGCTGGAATCGAGCCATGGCGCAGCGAAAAAGCGATAAGCCACCGCATCGCGGGGAGGCATCCCAGGCCCGGGAACCCGCCGTTGGCATGGCCGAGTTGCGGCAAGCCAACGAAAGGCTCGTGGTGGCCGCGATCCAGTCGCAGACGGCCACCGAGGTGGCCGAACGCTCCAATCGGGAAAAAGAGCAGTTCCTCGCCATGCTGGCGCACGAGCTGCGCAATCCCCTGGCGCCGATCAGCAATGCGCTGGCCATCCTGCGCCGGAGCACCTCGGGGGATCCCACGCTCACCTGGGTGCACGACATCATCAAGCGGCAGGTGGACCAGCTGACACAGCTGCTCAACGAACTCCTCGAGGTCTCCCGCCTCACCACCGGAAAAATCGTGCTGAAGAAGCGGCCGATCGAGATTTCGGAGGCCATGAACCTGGCGATCGAAGCCTCGCAGCCGCTGATCCGCAACCGGCGCCAGCACCTGAGCGTGGCTTTCCCGGCGCGGCCTCTCACGGTGGACGGCGATCCCACCCGCCTGGTGCAGATTTTCAGCAACCTGCTTCACAACGCGGCCAAATACACGCCTGAGGGCGGCTCCATCAACTTCTCGGCGCGACAGGACGCGGATGCCGTGCTGCTGCGCGTGACGGACAACGGCTGCGGAATCGCCGCCGAGGCGCTGCCGCAGATCTTCGGCCTGTTCACCCAGGAAGGCCGCTCGCTCGACCATGCGCAAGGCGGGCTCGGGATCGGCCTCACGGTGGTGCGCAACCTGGTGGAGCTGCATGGCGGCACGGTGGAGGCGGCCAGCCCGGGCCTGGGCCAGGGGAGCGAATTCCTCGTGACGATCCCGTTGATGAAGAACCCGCCCTTCGCAGTGCCTCGAATCGATGCGGTGGCAATGGAATCGCCCGGGCTTTGCCTGCGCATCGCCGTCATCGACGACAACGTCGATGCAAACGACAGCCTGACCGCGGTGCTGCGGATGATGGGCCACGAGGTCTGCACCGCCTTCGACGGCAACGCAGCGATCGAGCTGATCCGCGCCACCCGCCCCCAGATCGTCGTGTGCGACATCGGGCTGCCCGGAATGAACGGCTACCAGGTCATCGCGCGGCTGGGCGAGTCGATGGAAGCGCCGCTGCCCCTCATGATCGCGCTCACCGGGTATGGACAGCCGGAAGACCGGACTCGGGCTTTGGCGGCAGGCTTCGATCACCATTTGGCCAAGCCGGTCGACGTCGAGGTGCTGCTGCGGCTGATCGCACAGCAGGACGACCCACCTACCGCGGTTCGGTCTACGCCACCGCCCGCTCCGCGGTAGCCTTCACCACCGCGGCGATGGCGTCCGCAAGGGCCTGCACGTGAGCCCGGTCCTCGCCCTCGACCATGACCCGGACCACCGGCTCGGTGCCGGAGGGCCGCAGCAGCACCCTGCCCCTGCCCGCCAGCTCGGCCTCGGCCTTTGCGACGGCTTCCCCGATGGGCGCAGCCTGCAGGTCGGGCACGCCCTTCAGCTTCACGTTCACCAGCACCTGCGGCAGCAGGGAGAGCTCGCGGGTGAAATCCTTCAGGCTCTTCCCGGAACCCACGACAGCGGCGAGCACCTGGAGGGCCGAGATGATCGCATCCCCGGTTGAATGGCAATCGAGGCACAGCAGGTGTCCCGAATTTTCCCCGCCGCACTCCCACCCGCGCTCCACCAGGCTTTCGAGCACGTAGCGGTCGCCGACCTTCGCGCGGGCGAACGGGATGCCCATCTCCCCAAGGCGGCGCTCGAGCGCGAAGTTGGTCATCAGGGTTCCCACCACCCCGCCCTTCAAGCGTCCCTCGGCATGGCGGTGCTTCACCATGGCGTAGAGCAGCTGGTCGCCGTCGAAGAGCGTGCCGTCACGGTCGGCCATGGCGAGGCGGTCGCCGTCGCCGTCGAAGGCGATGCCGAAATCGGCGCGATGCTGCAGCACCGCCCGCGCCATCGCCGCCGGAGCCGTGGCGCCCACCCCCTCGTTGATGTTGGTGCCGTTGGGCTGGCTGCCGATGGCGATCACCTCCGCCCCCAGCTCCTGGAAGACGCGCACGCCGATGCGATAGTTGGCGCCGTGGGCGCAGTCCACCACCAGCCGCATGCCGCGCAGCGACAGGTTCTTCGGGAAAGTGCCCTTGCAGAATTCGAGGTAGCGGCCCTCCGCGTCGGCCAGGCGCTCGGCCTTGCCCAGGCCCGCGGAGCTGGCCGGCAGCGCCATCGGCTGCTCCAGCAGCAACTCGATCTCGCTCTCCACCGAATCCGGGAGCTTCAGCCCCTCGGCGGAGAAGAACTTGATGCCGTTGTCCTCGAAGGCGTTGTGTGAGGCGGAGATCATGATCCCGGCCGAGAGCCGCAGCGCCCGGGTGAGGAACGCCACGGCCGGCGTGGGCATCGGCCCCACCAGGAACGTGTCAACCCCGGCGGCGAGGAAGCCGGACTCGAGCGCCGACTCCAGCATGTAGCAGGAGATGCGGGTGTCCTTGCCGATCAGCACCGTGGGCCGCTCGCGGTGGGGCGGGGCCACGTCGGCCCGGGACAGCACCTTGCCCGCGCAATAGCCGAGCTTCATCACGAACTCGGGCGTGATCGGGTCCTTGCCCACGCGCCCGCGCACGCCATCGGTACCGAAGAATCTTCTGCTCATCGCAACTCCATCCACACGTTGATCGCATCCACCGTCGCGCGCACGTCGTGAACCCGGACGATGCGCGCCCCATACTCTACCGCCGCCAGCGCCGCGGCGAGGCTGCCGGGCAGGCGTTCGCCCACTGCCCGCCCGCCGGACCACTCGCCGATCATGCGCTTGCGCGACACCCCCACCAACACCGGATAACCCAGCTCGACCAGGCGGGGCAGGCCGCGGAAGAGCTGCCGGTTGTGCCCCAGGTCCTTGCCGAACCCGAAGCCGGGATCGAGCGCGATGCGCGACTTGGCGACCCCCTTGGCCTGCAGCGCATTGGCCCGGCCAACGAGGTAGCTCGCGACTTCCCCGACCACGTCGGCGTAATGGGGGGCCTGCTGCATGGTGCGCGGGGTGCCTTGCATGTGCATGGCCACCAGCCCCACGGAGCTTCCCGCCACCGCCTCGATGGCGCCGGGGGCGAGGAAAGCGTTCACGTCGTTCACCACCG
>JBBQBW010000195.1:0-5826 GCA_038318025.1 Burkholderiales bacterium
GCCCGCGACCAGCTCGTTCAGCTTGGTCACGTAGGACTTATGGTGCTTGCCGTAATGCAGCCCGATCGTCTTCGTCGAAACCACCGGATCGAGGGCGTTTTCAGCCCAGGGAAGCGGGGGGAGTTGGAAGGGTCCTGTGTCAGCCATGGGGTTCTCCGTGAATTGGAATTGGACGTTTTGCGGGCGGGAGGGTTGCAGCCTTCCGTGTAGGACAACTCCCACACGGCTATCAGATAAGGCAACTTGCGGCATTCCGGTTTGCCGACAGATTCCGGGCTCCGGAAACCTGATCATCGACTTGCCGCCGGCACCTCAGGCGCATTTTAGCAACCCGCACCGCCGAGCGCGAAACCGCGGGATTGCGGCCGATCTCAACAAGGAGACCAAACGATGAAAATGAAGACCCTGTCTGTCGCCCTCTGCGGCGCAATGCTGTTGGGCACCGCCACTTTCGTGTCCGCGCAGAATATCCCCAGCGAGCCTGCCAAGGCGGTCACGCCGAAGTCGATGGAGAACAAGACCGCCGGCATTTCCAGCGCCGAGTACAAGGCCGAGAAGGATCGTGTCGAGGCCGACGCCAAGTCCGCCAAGGCCGCCTGCAAGACCATGAAGGACAACGCCAAGGACATCTGTGAGGCCGAGGCGAAGGGCAAGGAAAAGGTTGCCAAGAAGGAACTGGACTTCAAGAAGAACCCCAACGACAAGAACGCCGTCGACGTCGAGAAGATGAAGGCGGAAGTCGCGTACGAAGTCGCCAAGGAGAAGTGCGAAGACCAGAAGGGCGCCGACGCCGCCTCGTGCAAGAAGCAGGCGAAGGACATGAAGGACAAGGCGATGGCCGACGCCAAGAACTACAAGCGCGTCGCCTCGGCCGATAGCAAGATGACCACGACCAGCCGCGCGCCCAGCACCATGGGCACGACCGGCACCAAGAGCACCACGGGCTCCGGGTCGGCCATGGGCGGCAGCGCTCCTTCGGCCAACCCGGCCACGGACGCGACCAAGTCCGGCGCCGGCACCACCGGCACCGCCGTCCCGAGCCAGAACAAGTCGGGCAAGTAACACCGCTACACCTCGCAGCAGGACGGGGCCGATCGAGAGATCGGCCCCGTTGGCTTTTGCGCGGCGCGTCAGCGGAGTCCGAGGCTGGAATCCGCGCGCGCCGACAGATCGGATCCTGATCCAGCCCGATGATCATCTTGAGTCCCCCGGCGCCGCGCGCCACCCGATCGAGGATACGAAATCATGAAGGGCACCACCCTCTGCGCCCTGTTCACCGGCGCTTTCCTGTTCAGCGCGGCCTCGTTCGGTATCAGCTCCCACGTCGATTCGAAGCCCTCCCTGATGTCCCGCAGCGATTACGCGGTGGGCAAGCAGGAGATCGAGTCGGAAACACGCCAGGCGGCGGGCAAGTGCCGCGCGGTGGATGGCTCGGGGCGGGAGCTCTGCAAGGCGCGCGCGCGCGCCGAGGATCGGGTGCGCAAGGCGGACCTCGCGGCGCGCTACTTCGGCACCGTCGCCGCCGCCGAAGAAGCCAGGCTTGCGCGAGTGCGCGCCGGCTACGACGTGGCCAAGGTGCAGTGCGGAGCGCTCGACAGCGATGCGCGAGCGAAGTGCCTGGTGGAAGCACGCTCGGACAAGGTGCGCTCCCTCGCCGAGGCGCGTCCCTCGACTACCTGAAGCTGCACTTGAGGACCAGCCGGTCGTGGCGGAGCGAGACGCTCTCCGCGGACAGGCCCTCCACGCGCGGCATGTATGGCGCACCGGCCGCCAGGCCGTCCTATAGGACGATTCCGATACCTGATTCAGCACCCCGGCTGCAAGGAGTTTCCCCCACGCTGACAGATGCGTGGAGGGGCATCGCCGATGATTGTCTCAACTTGGCGACATAGGAAACATCCCGATGAAGATCACCGGCTTCGCGCACGCCCGGGCGCTCTCGCGCCAGTTCTTCCCCTCATGGTCGAGACGCGCTCGCGCACGGTGGGTATTGGCCAAGGTGCGGACGCCCCAGGTGAAGGTGCCGATCTCCTCCGGCTGGAGCCACGACAACCGCGCCTACTGGTTTCAGCGCACTACGCGCGCGTAGTCCCCCGGGAAGCGACGGAGTAAAAGGCCCGCCCCGCAGCGGGCCTTTCCGTTTTTCGAGCCTCAGCCCTTCAGGCAGGAGCTCATGAACGCGCGGCGTTCGTCGCCCTTGAGGCCCTTCTTGCCGGCCTCGACGTTGCAGGTCTTCATCTTGTTCTGCTGGCTCGATTGCGCTTGCGAGGGCGCGGGCTTCGCCTTCTCCTCGTCGTCGGTGGCGTACGCCGACGGAACGACGAGGAACGAGGCGATGGCGGCGCACGCCATCACGTAGGGCAGGCGGATCTTCATGGACTTCCTCCCGGTATGGGTTGGTGGGGTGCCCATCAGACCGCGAACGCGCTGGGAGCGCGCGGGAGAAACCCGATCAGCCCTTTTCGGATTCCGGCTTGCCGCCTTCGAGCAGCGGCATGCCGCTGCCGGTGCCGAGGAGCCCCGTCTCGGAGTACACGCGAAGCTTGTCGCGTGTATCGACGATGTCCATGTTCCTCATCGTGAGCTGCCCGATGCGGTCCACGGGCGTGAAGAACGCTTCCCCGCGCTCCATGGTGAGGCGCTCGGGCTTGTAGGTGAGGTTGGGGCTGGTGGTATCGAGCAGCGAATAGTCATTGCCGCGGCGCAACTCCACCGTCACTTCTCCCGTCACCGCGCGCGCCACCCAGCGCTGGGCGGTGTCGCGCAGCATCATCGCCTGGGGGTCGAACCAGCGGCCCTGGTAGAGCAGGCGCCCGAGGCGCCGGCCGCTGTTGCGGTACTGCTCGATCGTGTCCTCGTTGTGGATTCCGGTCACCAGGCGCTCGTAGGCGAGGTGCAACAGCGCCATCCCGGGGGCCTCGTAGATTCCCCGGCTCTTCGCCTCGATGATGCGGTTCTCGATCTGGTCGCACATGCCCAGGCCGTGCCGGCCGCCGATGGCGTTGGCCTCGGCGAAGAGGGCCACCGCGTCCGGGTAGGTGTGGCCGTTGAGCGCCACCGGCACGCCCTCGTCGAACTTGACGGTCACGGTCTCGGCCTTCACCGCGACATCGTCGCGCCAGAAGGCGACTCCCATGATCGGCTGCACGATCCGGATGCCCTTGTTCAGGAACTCGAGGTCCTTCGCCTCGTGGGTGGCGCCGAGGATGTTGGAGTCGGTGGAGTACGCCTTCTCCGTGCTCATCTTGTAGTCGAAGCCCTGGGCGATGAGGTACTCGCTCATCTCCTTTCTGCCGCCCAGCTCGTCGATGAAGAGCTGGTCGAGCCACGGCTTGTAGATGCGCAAGCCCGGGTTGGCGAGCAGGCCATAGCGGTAGAAGCGCTCGATGTCGTTGCCCTTGAAGGTGCTGCCGTCGCCCCAGATGTTGACGTCGTCCTCCTTCATCGCGACCACCAGCATGGTGCCGGTGACGGCGCGGCCAAGCGGGGTGGTGTTGAAGTAGGTGGCCCCGCCCGTGGAGATGTGGAAGGCGCCGCACTGGATCGCCGCCAGCCCCTCGGCCACCAGCTGCGGGCGGCACTCGACCAGGCGCGCGCGCTCGGCCCCGTAGGCGAGCGCCTTGCGCGGGATCTCGTCGTAGTCGCTCTCATCGGGCTGGCCGAGGTTCGCTGTGTACGCGTACGGAATGGCGCCCTTGGCACGCATCCAGTGGAGTGCCGCGCTGGTGTCGAGGCCACCGGAAAACGCGATGCCGACCTTCTGGCCGGCGGGAAGGGACTGGAGGATGGTGGCCACGGTGCTTCGGGGGATGGGAGAGCCCGCCATTCTAGCGGCAAACGAAGCGGGGCCCGCCTGCCGGGCGGACCCCGCGTGCTCGAAGCCGGGCTAGGGAAGAAGGCAGCCCTGGGAGATCACCGCCTGCACGCGCTGGCTGAACTCCGGCGTGCCGATGAAGGCCTGGCGCACCTGCTCGCGCGTCCGCGCCGAGGTGGCCAGCTCGTTGATCCAGAACTGGACGCCTCCGAGGTCTCCACCGCGCCGCAGGAACGCGTTGTAGAGATCTCCCACGTACTGCCCGTTCGTGCGGGCGCGGCCCACGTATTCGCCGCTGGTCGCGAAGCCGCTCGAGATCTGTTCGACCATCGCGTACACCTGCGCGCCGCCCTGGCACTGTGCCTGGCGAAAGCCGTTGCGCCAGTTGGCGAAGCCGCCGTCGTCCGGCAGGCGTGAAAGCAGGCCGCGGTAGAAATCCAACACCACGTCCACTTCGGCGCGCGCCGCGGTGTTGCCGAAGATCGCCTGCGTGAAGCTCACGAACTCGGGCGAGAGCATGAACCCCACCAGCACCACCTCGCGCGGCATGCCGCTCGCGAGCTGCCCGGTCCAGAACGAGAGCCCGCCCCCGTCCGGCGGCCGGTTGAAGAAGGTGTTGTAGAGATCGGTCACGAAGCCATTGTTGTCGCGCGCGAAGGCGAGGTACTCGGGGCTGAAGAAGAAGAAGGTCGCCATCGAGTACCAGGTCTCGTTGATGTTGGCGCCCAGCCCCGGCACACGCACCGCCTCGCTCTCCCAGTACGCCTTGCCGCCCGCATCGGGGCCGCGGCGCAGGATCGAGCGGTAGTAGTGCGTCACCAGCGAGAACTCGCCAACGCCGGTGAGGGTGACCGAGACCGGTCCCCCGCCGCCGTACGGGATCGACAGCACGCCGTTCACCGTGCCCTGCGTCGCCGGCGTGAACACCACGGCAAGCTGGCAGGTGGCGCCTGCCGCCACGGTGGCGCAGTTGTTGGAGGCGATGCCGAATCCCGCGGGTGCCGCCACCGCGCCGAACGTGACCACGCCCGCCGTGCCGTTGGTGAGCGTGATCGACTGCGAGGGCGAAGTCGTCGACATCGAGTGGCCGCCGAAATCGATCGCGCTGGCGCTGCTGGTCACCGCGCCCCCGGCCACCGCCGAGACCACGTGGGTGAGCGCCGTGGAGGCGCTGGCCTGGAACGAAGCATTGCCCGAGTAGTGCGCGGTGAGAGATCGCGTGCCGACGGCGAGCGCGCTGGTGGGGCAGCTCGCCACACCGGAGGCCACCGTGACGGCGCTGCAGCCGGTGAGCGCCGCGCCATCGGCGCGGAAGGCCACCGTGCCCGCCGGCGTGCCCGCGGTCGCGGACACCGTCGCGGTGAGGGTGACCAGCTGGCCGAAGGTCGAGGTTGCCGCGGGGCTCGCGACGAGCGCCGTGGTGGTCGCCGTGGCCCCGGCAGCGGAGACCACGTGGGTGAGCGCGGTCGAGGCACTGGCCGCGAACGATGCGTTGCCCGCGTAGTTCGCGGTAAGCGACCGCGTGCCGACCGCGAGCGCGGTGGTGGTGCAGGTCGCAACGCCGGAGGCGAGGGTCACCGCGGCGCAACCGGTGATTGCCGTGCCGTCGGCGCGGAACGCCACCGTGCCCGCCACCGTGCCCGCGGTCGCGGCCACGGTCGCGGTCAACGTGACCGACTGGCCGAAGGACGAGGCGCCCGCGGGGCTCGCGGCGAGCGCCGTGGTGGTCGGCGTGACCGGCACCGCCGTGACGGTGTGGCTCAACCCCGCCGAGGTGCTGGTCGAGTGCGTGGCGTTGCCCGCGTACACCGCCGTGATCGAGTGAATCCCGATCGGGATGTTGCTCACGGTGCAGGTGGCGACCCCCGCGCCCGAGAGCGTCGAGAAGGTGCAGGCCGTGATCGGGGTGGAGCCGTAGCGGAACGCGACCGTGCCCGAGGGCGTACCCGAGACCGAGCCCACGGTCGCGGTGAAGGTGACCGGGGTGCCGGTGACGGTGGACGAAGCGCTCG
>JBBQBW010000196.1:0-5743 GCA_038318025.1 Burkholderiales bacterium
GCGCTCGTGGCGGCGGGCGGACGTTTCCTCGCGCGCGGCACGGCCGCGGCGGTGTACGAGAACGGCGTGATGCAGCGCACGGTGCTCGCCGAGTTTCCGAGCGTCGCGGCCGCGATCGCGGCCCACGACAGCCCTGCCTACGCCGAGGCGCTGCGCGCGCTTGGCGAGAAGGCCGTCGACCGCGACCTGCGGATCGTGGAGGGGGTTGAGTGAAAATTAATTTCGCGCGGACTACGCGGCCTTTCTGTCCGCGGAGCCGCCGAGCAGGTCGAGGAAGGCCTGGTTGAAGGCGGGGATGTCCTCGGGCTTGCGGCTGGTGACGAGCATGCCGTCGGTGACCACCTGCTGGTCGCTCCACTCGGCGCCGGCGTTGCGCAGGTCGGCCTGCAGCGTCGGCCAGCTGGTGACCTTCTTGCCCTTGGCGATGCCGGCGTCGATCAGCGGCCACAGGCCGTGGCAGATCGCGGCGATGGGCTTGCCCGCTTCCCCGAACTCGCGGATGAAGGCGATCGCCTCCTTGCTCATCCGCAACGCGTCGGGGTTGGCCACACCGCCGGGGAGCAGCAGCGCGTCGTAATCCTCGGCCTTCGCGTCCTTCACCGACAGGTCCACCACGAACGTGTCTGCCTTGTCGTGGTGGTTGAACCCCTGCACCTTCTCGCCCTTCGCCTTGGGCGAGACGAGCGTCACCCGGGCGCCGTTTTTCTCCAGGAATTCCCGCGGCTTCGTGTACTCCACCTGCTCCACGCCGTCGGTCATCAGGACGGCGATGCGTTTCTGCTGGGCCATTTTTCGAACCTCCTTTGCACGTTGAGGAAGGTGTGTCCGCGCGGCGGGGCGAAGGTTCATCGGCAAGAAATCGCGCCACCGAAACGTGGCGCGGCAGCTACGAGCGCGCGACAAAATCCTGTCCTGACCTCATTATTTCGTCAGCGCACGGTCGAGGCGGTCCTGCAGGGACTTGGCGAGGGTGACGGCGGCGATGCCGGCACGGCGGAACTCGTGGAAGGCGACCGCGGGCATCGGCGTGGGCGGGATCTCGAGCGCGTCGGCAGCGCGTCCCAGCAGGCGTGCCGCGACCATCTCGCCCAGGGCGGTGGAGAGCGCGATGCCGCGGCCATTGCAGCCGAGCGCGCAAGTGATGCCATCGGCGGATTCATGCACGTGGGGCAGGTGGTCATCGGTGACCGGGAAGAAGCCGCTCCAGCCAAACTCCCATCGCAACGGTCCCAGGTGGCCGAAGAGGTCGGCGCCGGCGCGGTGCAGGTGCGCCAGCAGGTGGCGGTCGTCGAGGCCGCCCGTCGCCCACGCGCCGCCCATCATCAGGCGCAGGTCCGGCGAGATCCGGAACGAGGTGAGCAGCCGGCGCGTGTCCGACGCGCCCTGGCGGCCCGGCAGGATGGTTCGCAGCGCCACCTCGGAGAGCGGTGCTGTCGCCACCTGCGCGGTGCGCACCGGCACGGTCGAGCGGCGCAGTCCCGGCACGAGGTCGTCCGCATAGGCGGCGGTAGCGACGAAGACGCGCCCGGCCCGCACGCTGCCCGCGGGCGTCTGCACCACCCACCCGCCGCCGTCGCGCGCCATCGAGAGCGCGGGCGTGCGTGCATGCAGCGCGACACCGGCGCGCTGCGCCGCGGCCGCCAGCCCGCGCGCATAGGAAAGCGGATTGATGGTGCCGCCGCGCCGGTCGATCCAGGCGCCGACGAATCGCGGCGTGCCGAGCATCGGCTCGACCTCTTCCGCGGCGAGCATCCGCACCGGCGCCTCACGCGCCGCCCACTGGGCGCAGCGCGACTCGATGGTCGCAAGCGACCGGCGCGTGTAGGCCGGCTGGATCCACCCCGAGCGGACCGGATCGCAGTCGATGGCGTGCCTCGCGACCAGCGCGAAGACGCGATCGGGCAGCGCTCCCGCCCACGCGGCGAGCCTCCCGCCGCGTTCCGCGCCGAAACGCCGCACCAGTTCGTCGGGATCGAACTTGAGTCCGGGGATCACCTGGCCGTTGTTGCGGCCCGACGCGCCCCAGCCGGGCTCGGCGGCCTCGAGGATCGCGACGCGCTGTCCCGCCTCGGCGAGCGCCAGCGCCGCCGCGCACCCGGCGAAGCCGCCGCCGATCACCACGACGTCGACGCGTATCTCGCCGGCGAGGGAAGGTGCCGCGACGGGAGGGAGCGAGATCCGCGCCCAAAGCGACTCCGGCAGCTTCGGCTCTTCGCCCGCAAGCCGGGCTGAGGCCCCGCGCACGGAGGTCATCCCAGCAGCGGCGAGCCCGATACCGCCGCCGCGAGGAGGCTCCCCGCCACGAGCCGCGAGGAGGGCGAAGACGAGGAGATGCGCCGTCCGGTGACGCCCACCGACATGCGCCCGAAGTAGCCGCTGGCCTCGATCTCGTGGCGGTTGTCCACCGCCTCGGCATCGACCACCAACTCCACCTCGGTGTTCTCGAACCCGGCGCCGGCGAGCGAGATCGTCGCCGTCACGTTGGCGTGGCGCGGGAAGAGCCGCGCCGCCTCGCGCGCGAGCCCCCGGAACACGATGGTCTCGGAAGCGGTCCGGCCCGGCATCGACGTCGCCGGGTCGATCGCGTGCGCCCACGCCTGCGTCGACATCACGAACCGGTAGCGCACCTGGTCGAGGCCCAGCATGCGCGCGCCCAGGAGCCCGTCGATTCCCGCCACCGCGCCGCTCGAGAGCCGGATCTGGCCGCGGCCGGCGCGCGCGGGGTCGACGAAGAGCCGCATCGCCTCGGGGTCGGCGAAGAGTCCGATGGAGGCGGGTACCAGGTCGCAGCCGGATGCGAGCACCGCGGGCCCGTGCTCCCGCAGCGCCACCTGCCCCGCGCACTCGATCACCACGTCGGCGCCGACGCGAAGCAGGTCCGGTAGCCGCTGCACGCAGGGGAACGCAACCGCGGGGCGGGGACGCGGGGTTCCGGTGACGAGCGCGCCCACCACCATGCACTGCTCGGGCAGGCGCGCGGCGGTCTCGACGATCGCGCCCCCGATCGCGCCCAGCCCAATGAGCCCAATGCGGATCATTGGACCGGCGGCACCCCGGCCTTCTTGATCACCATGCCCCACTTCTCAACTTCTCGGCGCATGTAGGCGTCGAACTCCTCGGGCGTGCTGCCCACGGGCTCGGCGCCCTGGCTCGCGAGACGCTCCTGCACCTCGGGATCCTTCAGCACCTTCACCAGCTCGCGGTGCATGCGCGCGACGATGTCCTTCGGCGTGCCCGCGGGGGCGAGGAGCCCGATCCACGTCACCGCCTCGAAGCCCTTCAACCCCAGCTCGTCGATGGTTGGCACTTCCGGCATCGCCTTCACGCGGGTGAGTGAGCCCACGCCGAGGGGGCGCAGCTTCCCGCTCTTGACGTGCTGCACCGAAGTGTTGATCGGGTCGAACATGAACGCGATGTGGCCGCCCATGAGGTCCGTCAACGCCGGGCCGCTGCCCTTGTAGGGCGAGTGCACCAGGTCCACGCCCGCCATGATCTCGAGGAGCTCGCCCGCGAGGTGGTTGGAGCTGCCGTTGCCCGCGGAGCCGTAGGCGAGGGTGCCGGGCTTCGACTTCGCGAGCGCGATGAATTCCTTCAGGTCCTTGGCCGGCAGCGACGGGCCCACCACCAGGATGTAGGGCACGGTCACGATCTGCGTCACCGCGACGAAGTCCTTCAGCGGGTCGAAGGTGAGCTTCGAATAGAGGCCCGGCGTGGTGGTGTGGCTCGCCGCGGGGGCGACGAAGGTGTAACCGTCGGCCGGGGCCTGGGCGCCCTGGGCGGTGCCGATGGTGCCGCCGGCGCCGCCCTTGTTCTCGACCACGATCGGTTGGCCCAGCGCCTCGCCCAGCTTCGGCGCCACGGTGCGGATCACGACGTCAGTCACGCCGCCGGTGGCGAAGGGCACGATGATCCGGATCGGTTTCGCGGGCCACGCCTGGGCCAGTGCGGCGCCGGGCAGGAGCAGCGCGGCGGCGAGGGCGAGCCGCGCGAGGGAATTGCGTTCGGTCGACATGGAAGCTTCCTTTCTCATGATTCGAAGGTCATCAGGACACCACAGGTCTCTCCGGGACCGACAAGCATCTTGCCGGCTCGTGTCTGGTACGGCACGTTGTTGTTGTCGAAGTATTTCGCGCTCGCCGGGAGGTCCGCGACCTCGAGGCGCACCACCGGAAGCACATGGTGGGCGCCTGCGGGCTCGGGCCACGCGCAACCGTAGCGCGCGAGGAAGGCGGGCCGCGTGAGGAGCTCGATCACCTGGCCGCTGGGGAGGGTGAGCGTGAGGCCGTCCGTGTCCCGCCGCACCGCGTCGTCTCCCAGCAGGCGCTGCTGCACCTTTTCCACCGCAGCGACTTGGTCGATCACGCCGACGATGCCGGCCACGCCGGTCACGCCATTCGGATGGATGAGGTACTCCGGGCGGCGGATCAGCTCCGGCGTCAAGTGCTCGCACAGCACCACGTGCATGAGTCCCTTCACATCCTCGGCCGCGGGAAAACACAGGCGGAAACGCGGCTGCACCCACGCGCCGGGGATCTCGAAGTTGCGGGAGAGCGCGCGCACCGGTTTCGGCTTCATGCCGGCGGCCGTCATCTCCTCGAACGCGGCGTCGGCGCCGGTGGTGCCGAAGGCGACCCCCATCATTCCCTCGCCGTGGCGCTCCAGGTGCTGGTCGAGGTCGAGGGTGAAGCGCGCCGGGTCGATGATGCCGCGCAGCTCCAGGTAATCGTCCGCGAACATGATGCACCAGTTGCCCGTGCCCCATTCCACGTGGCTGCCGCGCGGCGGGACGTTGAAGCCGAGGCGCCGGTAGACGCCCTCGGAGGCGGCGAGGTCGGCGACGGCGATCACCGGGTGGTCGATGGAGCGGATGGTGTTCTTCATTGCAGCTTCCGGTAGGCGCTCGCGGCGATGGCGACGTCCTCGAGGGCGAGGCCGAGGGATTCGAAGACGAGGATCTCGGTTGCCGATTGGCGGCCCGGCGTGCGGCCGGCGCACAACTCGCCGAGGGTGGCGAGCTTTCCCCAGGGGTCGATGCCCGCGCGCTCGGCCGCGAGGAGGTCGCCCGCTTCGTGGCGCGCCGCCGCTTCCGATTCGACGACGACGCGGCTCGCTCGCGCGATGGACTGCGCGTCGATCTCCGCGGCGTCGGGCCGCGCGGAGCCCACGGCGATGAGCGTGGTGCCTTCGCGCAGGTCCTTGCCCGCGAAGATTGGCGTGGTCGAGCGTGTGGCGGTGACGACGATGTCGGCCTCCTTCAGCGCGGTGGCCGGATCCGTGGCCATCGCCGCGATGCCGGTGGTGGCCGCGATGCCGTAGGCGAAGTCCTGGGCGTTGCCACGGCCCACGATCAGGATGCGCTGGATCGGGAAGCGCTGCGAGAGGTAGCGGGCGTGGCCCTCCGCCTGGGTGCCGGTGCCGAAGATCGCGAGGGTGGCGCTCTCGGGGCGGGCGAGGTACTGCGCGGCGAGTGCCGAAACCGCGGCGGTGCGCAGTTTCGTGAGGCTCCCAGCGTCGAAGCTCGCGAGGATGCGCCCGTCGGTGGTGGAGAAGAGCAGCACCACGAAGCTGAAGCGGCCCTGGCAGGCGGTGTAGACCTTGGCGCCCGCAAATCCGGCTCCGGGAAGGATCGCGGCCATGGTGTTGAGGCGCAATCCCCCGGGCGCGTCGGTGGGCGTGCGCAGCTGGACCTTTGCACGGCCATCGGCGAATTCGATGAACGCCGCGCGCATCGCTTCCACCGCTT
>JBBQBW010000197.1:0-5725 GCA_038318025.1 Burkholderiales bacterium
GCCCTCACGCTCTCCGGGGCGCTGTTCCTCGCCACCGCCGTGGTGTTCTTCCTCGCATACAACTGGGACGCGCTCGGCCGGTTCGCGCGCCTCGGCCTCGTCGAAGCGGCGCTGGGGGTCGTGGCCCTCCTCGCCCTCTGGCGCGCCCGATCGTTCTCGGGGCGCGCCGCCCATCTAGCGGCGATGGGGGTAGCGGGCGCGCTGCTCGCCTACATCGGCCAGACCTACCAGACCGGCGCCGATCCGTGGCAGCTGTTCGCGGCGTGGGCGGTGCTGGTGCTGCCGTGGGCGTTCTCCGCCGCGTGGGCACCGACGTGGACGCTGGTGCTGCTGCTCGCCAACCTGGCGCTGGGCCTCTTTTTCGGCCAGGCCCATCGCGAGACCGGCGGCACGTCACCGGAGATCCTGCTGGTGACCTCGGCCACGGCGCTCAACGTCGCCGCGGCGATCCTGGCGGAACGGTGGGGCCCGCGCGGCGAGGCGGGCACGCTGCGATTGCTGCCGCGCGTGGCGGTCATGGCCGCCCTGGGCTTCGCGACGTCTGGCGTCATGTATTTCCTCTTCCGCTCCGGTTGGAGCGACCCGCAACTGCTCCTCGGATACCTCGCCGTGGCGGGCGCCACCTACTGGGCCTACCGCGTGCGCACCCTCGACCTGCTGATCCTCTCGATGTTGGCCCTCTCGGGCATCGTCGCGATCACCACGTTCTTCGGCAAGTTGATGAGCACCTTCGGCGGCATGGCGACCTGGATGCTGCTGCTGGCGATCATGGTGGTGGGGCGTTCGGCCTGGGCGGCGCACTGGATCCGCGGGCTCGCTCGTGAGGAGGCCACGCGATGAATCGGGAAGAGCTCAGGCTGCGTTTGCGCGACGAGGGCCTCCTGGCGCCCGACGCCGTGTTCCCCGAGCCCGCCGCTGCCGAGCATTCGCCCTGGTACACGCGCCTGATGCTCGGGTTCGCGGGCTGGCTCGCCGGCGTGTTCCTGGTGGGTTTCTTCGCCGGCACCTTCGTGCTGCTGTTCAAGGACGCGGTGGGGATGCTGGTGCTCTCCGCTTTGCTGATCGGCGCCGCGGTCCTGATCGACCGCAAGGCCCGGGGTGGCGAAGCGGTCGGGCAGCTCGCGTTGGCGCTCAGCATGGCCGGGCAGGCGTTTTTCGTCTTCGGCCTGGCGCAGCTCATCCCCGGCCGCCGCGACGAACTCTACGTGCCGTGGGCGTTCGCGGGGCTGCAGGTGTTCCTGTTCGTCGCGATGCGCGGTTACCTGCACCGGTGCATCGTGGCGATCCTCGGCGCCGCGGCGCTCCATTACGCCCTCAGCAAGGTGGGGCTCAGCAGCGCGGCGGCGTTGGTGCTGGCGCTCGCCTGCGCATGGATCTGGGCTCGCGAGCCGCGTTGGCGCATCCAGCCCGAGGCCGAGGCGTACTCGGCGTTGGGGTGGGGGCTCTCGCTCGCGTTGGTGGCGTGGTCGCTGCCCGACCTGCTGCCCGGCGTGCTGGGACGGAAGGGGTCGCGGGCGCTGGAGGCTGCCGGTTATGCGATGGGGCTGCTGGTGTACGTTTCGGCCATCACTTCCGGCAGCTCGATGCGTGCGCGCGTGATGGCAGTTGTCGGCGCGGGGCTCCTTGCGGCGGTGGCGTACCGGGCGCCGGGGGTTTCGGCCGCGGCGCTCGTTCTGCTGGCCGGGCTCGGCACCGGGCAACGCAGCCTCGCGGCCCTGGGCATCGTGGGGATGCTGGGCTACCTCGGCGTTTACTACTACCAGATCGACCAGACGCTGTTGACCAAGTCGGCGACGCTCGCGGTTACGGGGGCGGTGTTGTTGGCGGCGCGGGGGGTGATGGCGGGGCTGCCCTCTCCCAGGGGAGAGGGAGAGAACGCACCCTCTCCCCGGCCCTCTCCCAAGGGAGAGGGAGGGATGCGATGGAGTGCGGCCGCGGGGCTGGCGGTGGTGCTCGCCGCCGCGAATTACACGGTGTGGCAGCACGAGCGCACGCTGGCGCAGGGCGAGCTCATGTACCTGGAGCTCGCGCCCGTCGATCCGCGATCGCTGATGCAGGGCGACTACATGGCGCTGCGCTTCGCCATCGATGCGGGGCTGCGCAAGCCGGAGGCGCCTTCCCACGGGCGTGCCGTGGTGCGCCTGGACGAGCGGCGCGTCGGCACTTTCGTGCGCGTGTTTGGCGGCGAGGCGCTGGCCCCCGGAGAGGCGCTGCTCGAGTACCGCAAGCGCGATCGCGGCGTGCGCATCGTGACCGACGCGTACTTCTTCCAGGAAGGGACGGCGGAGCGCTACGCCAAGGCCAAATACGCAGAGGTGCGGGCGCGGCCCGACGGCCAGGCGCTGCTGGTCCGGTTGCGCGATGCCAAGCTGGCGCCGCTGGGCGAGGCACGGCTCGGACCCTGATTATTTTGAGCAAAGCCGGGTGCGGCACCTTTGGGCGGTATGACGCCGGTCGTCATGAAGGTGAGGGTTCTTCAGAGGCGAGAAACAAGCAGTTGTGACGTAATGCGTCATACCCCGGAAACGGATCGGCATACGTTGATCGGCTGGACTCTCTTGGGGCGGTATAACGCCGCGCGTCATGGCGCTGTGCCGCCTGCTCGCTAGATCATCTCCCGCACGATCCGGTCCGTCGCCCGCAGCCGCCCGGCGATATCCCGCGCGGCCATCGCGTGGAGGAGCGCCGCCAGCCCCGGCTCCTCGGCCAGCATCCGGGTGAGCGCATCGCGGTCCAGCACCAGCACCCGGCTCGGCACGTCGCACAGGGCATCGGCCGAGCGCGGCTGGCCGTCGATGAAGGCGATGTGGCCGAACACATTGCCCGGCAGCAGCGTCACCACGCGGATCGAGCCGGTGGCCGCCTCGTACTGGATGGTGACGCGCCCCGACAGCAGGAAGTAGAGCTGGTTGGACGCATCGCCAAAGCGGAACACGGCATCGCGCGCGGCGAGATCCAACACCTGCGTGTAGCGCGCCAGCACCGGGCGCTCGGCCGCACTGGCTCCGATGAATGAAGCGAACGACTCGGCCGGCAGCTCTCCCGAGGTCACGTCGATGCCTTCCTCGGCCAGCAGCTGGTCCTCCACCCACTCGGCGGCGCGGTCGCGGTCGGCGAAGATGGGGGGCAGCGAAGCGTCGCCCGCAGCCAATCCCGGCGGCCGCCCAGACAGCACGATCTCGCGCCCCTCGGCCTTCATGCGCGCGCGCAGCCGCCCGATCACGAGCGAGGCGGTGGCATCCAGCGCCTGCACGCGCCGCAGGTCGAGCACGACGTAGCGCACGCCCTTGGGCAACTTGCCCACCTCCGCCACGATGCGGTCGGCGGTACCGAAGAAGAGCGGCCCCTGCAGCTCCACCATGGCGACACTTCCCATCAGCTGCTCCAGCCGCTCATGGATCGCGTGTGGATAGAGGCGGCGCGAGCGCACCGAGGCCCCGCTCTGCATGCCGCGCACCAGGTGCTGGTTCATGGTGCGCACGAAGAGGATCGCCGAGACCGCCATGCCCACGGCCAGGGCCGCGACGATATCCAGCAGCACGATCGACAGCGCCACCACCAGGTAGACCATGAGGGTGAGGCGCACGGTGCGATCGCGCCGTCCTTCGGGGCCGAGCGCCGTGCGCCACAGCGCGAAGCCCCACGGATCGGCGAGGCGCCGTGCGAGGTAGACCATGATCGCGCCCAGGACGCTCACCGGCACCGAGTCCACGGCGAGCGCGCTGGCGATGGCGATTCCCGGGATCAGCAGCGCGCAGAGGATGCTGGCGAGGCGGCCGGTGGCCCCGGCGGAGCGCGCCGCCGTCACCTGGGCCGCGCCGTAAGAGATGCCCACCGCTCCCGCCGCGCCGCAGAAGACATTGGCCATGCCTTGGGCGAAGAGGTCGCGGTCGGGGCGCGAGCGCAGTCCGTAGCGTGTCTCGACCGCCATGGCGCCCACCAGCGCATCGATCGAGGCGATGGCGGCGATGGCGACGGCGAAGGAGAGGAGATAACGGGGTGCCGAAGGATCGCGCAGCGCCTGCGGCACCACGCTCCACTCGGCGGTCGGGAGTACGAAGTTCTCCGGCATTCGTGTCGAGAGCAGGCCGCCCAGGTCGATGCCCGGCACCAGGAGCTCGAGCGCTTTCGCCAGCGCGACACCGCTCGCGAGCCCGAGGAAGACGCCGGGCAGCCGCGGCGTCCACCGGGCGAATGCGAACAACGCCGCCAGGGTCGCCGCGCCCACGAGCGCCGCCGCGGGCGCGAAGCTCCCCCACCGGGGCATGGCAAGCCGCGGCACCTCCGCGACACCCAGCAGCAGCGGCAGGTACACAAGCGCCAGCGTGAGGGCGATGCCATGGGTGAAGCCCGCGATCACCGGGAACGGCACGAAGCGTACGAGTTGCCCCAGCCTCAGCCCGGCGCCGACGACCTGGAGCAGGCCCGCGGTGAGCACCGTGATGCCTGCCAGCGCGATGATCGCCTGGGCTGGCAGCTCCGGCAGCTCGCGATGAACGGTGGCGACCAGTGCGGCGATCACGATGGAGATGGCGGCGCGCGGGGCGCTTACGCTCACCGCCGTGGAGGAGAAGATCGCGGCGATCAGCCCGCCGAGGGACGCCGCCAGCACGCAGGCGACGAGGGCGCTGGGGAGCCACTCTCGACCGAGGGGGGCGAACACGAGTGTGGAGAGGGCAACCGCGGTCGCGAAGCTCGAGGCGGCGGCATTCACCGCGCCGAGGATGTCGCCAAGCAGCGCGGAGCGGGGTGCAGCAGGTGGCGACACTCGGACTCCCGGGACGACAAGTGAGAAGTATAACGACCACCCTCCCTCTCCCTTGGGAGAGGGCCGGGGAGAGGGTCGCTGAATCTCCCTCTCCCTTGGGAGAGGGCCGCGAATCTCCCTCTCCCATGGGAGAGGGCCGGGGAGAGGGTCATGCAACACACCCCCTACACCCTCCATAACGCGCCGCGTTACAGCGTCAGAACGCGCCGCGTCATGGCCCCGCGAGACGCTGTGGCATCACCATTGGCGCCGCTGCTCCTGCCAGGGAATCAGGTCGAATCGCCCGCGCCCCTTGAGCCTGAACCCCCGAAAATCCGTTTCATCCACCGTGAGAACGCACCGGTGCCCGGTATGCTCCGCGAGCCATACCAGCGCGGCATCGGCAAAGTCGATGTCGCGCTCCTTGTAGCGCTCCATCGTCCGGGAGAGCTCGGGATAGGCCTCCGGCGGCACTTCCACGACTGCCGGCCCGCCATCAGCCAACCACTCCAGGAGTGCTCGCCGAGCGTCAAGCCGCAGGAAGTGGCATGTTTCCACGACGACCGCCGTCACGGTGGCCAGCGGCGTGGTGCATTGCTCCAGCCACGCCCTCGCGGCCTCGTGCAGCGGATCCCTTGCGCGGCCCAGCGCCACCAGGAAGCCGGTGTCGACGAGGATGCGTTCCACTACTTGCTGCGAAAGTGGTCGCGGAGCAGCCGCTTCGAGCGCCGTGCCACGTCCCCGGGACGATCGTCGCTGCCCACGAAGCGCCGCGCCGCGGGATTGGCCGCGGCCGGAGCGCCTTCCTGCTCGAACAGGCGCTCGAGGGCGCGCTTCACCGCCTCGCTTTTCGTGAGCTTGGCGTGGGCGCAATACTCCGCGAGTTGCTGCTCGACGCGGGGCGGAAGGCGGACGGAAATTGGCATGGTGGTGTATTACACGCAAAGGAAGATTGTAATACGTTATCTGGCTTGCGCT
>JBBQBW010000198.1:0-5722 GCA_038318025.1 Burkholderiales bacterium
TGGGGTTCTGCGCTACATCGACTCGGCTGGGGCAAAGGTAACTCGGCGGTTCGGGTGGATCGAGCCGGAACGCGCGCGCAAGCCACCGTCCCATAGCACCGGGCCCGAAGGGTCCGAGTACAAGGTCGATCCTGGACCGGAGAACCTGGAACAACTGATGCAGCGCGATCTCAACGCGTGGAATGAGGCGCAAAGTGCGATCGAGCAGGCACGGCGGTGACGTTGGAGCCGCATGTAATCAAGGCTCGAAACAAACGCCGATCTTGACCCTACCGGCTCGGGTGGGATTGCCCTCCTTGCATTGCTTACTCCCGCCACGAGGCGGACACTCCGCGAAATACAAATTCGGCGATCCGCCCGAGTCAAGAGAGAAAAAAATGAAAAGGCGCGCGACGATTGCGGCAATCGCCATCGCAGCACTTGTATTGACCGGTTGCGCGGGGCGGCCCGTCAACCCAAACGCCGTCAACATCGGCAACGGCATGGTGGTTGACGGTACCGGCAAAGATCGCGGCCTCATCATGAGCGACGCCAATGAGTGCCAAGGCATCGCACAAGCCACGAACCCGGAGGAGAAGATCGCAACTGGCGCCGTGATGGGTGCGATCGCCGGCGCTCTCATCGGGGCAGTGATCTATCGCGGCAGTGGACTGTCCGGAAATAGCGGTGCGGGATATGGCGCCGCGCTTGGAGCGATCTCGGGAACCGGAGGAGGCGCAGCGGATGCAGCGGTCAATTTCAAGGTCGTGCTTCGGAATTGCATGCGTGAGCGCGGTCACCGCGTTCTCAACTGAGAGGCGAGCATGAACAGGATGATGACATTGACCTTCCTGCTTCTTGCCTTCCCGGCGCTGGCTCAGATGACCCGTGTCGAACTCGTCGAACATCGGGGAGAAGGCCGGGGGGAGCAGGTACAGGAAAAGTCCATCGCCAACAGTCTGATCATCGACGGTGTATTTGGCGCCGTGTGGGCCGGCGGGTCGGTCGCCATGACGGTTGGGCGGATCGAGAACAACTCATTCACGCGGACCACTGGCACGCTGCGCCTGGAGCTTTGGGCGGTGCTTAACCGCCCCGGTCGAGGTGACGGTTTTACCGGCTACCAACTCGCCGTGTCGTCAGGAATCGCACCCTTGTCGCCGCGAACCTTCTACACGGACCTCGTGCGCACGACCTCGTTTACTCCTCCTCCAGATGGGACGTACTGGATCGTGATGGTGCTGGCCGAATTCAATCCTACCTCGTGCCCCTCCGACAACTACTGCCTTGAAGATTCCGGCGTTTTCAGCGCGCAGAGCACCTTTGGCAACCCCGCTCCGCCACCTGCGCCACCCAGTGTGGCGCTCGAAAATCCGCAACCGGGCAGCTATCAAAGCGGCATCGGCCTGGTGTCGGGTTGGGCGTGCTCAGGCGCGCTGACGGCCACGGTGGGCGCTATCAATGTCCCGGTGGCCTATGGCACTCCCAGGCAGGATGTCACCGGCGTTTGTGGAAGTGGCAACGTGAACACCGGGTTCGGCGTGCTGTTCAATTACAACTCGTTGGGGGCGGGTGTGCACACCGCCCGCATCTTCAGAAGTGGAATTCAGCTTGCATCGGCGACTTTCACGGTGACAGTTCCGGCCGGTGAATTCATGACGGGTGTTTCAAGGGAAGTATCGGTCACGAATTTCCCTACGTTCGGCCGCAACGCGACGTTGATTTGGCAGCAATCACAGCAGAATTTCGCTATCAAATCGGTTTTCCCCTGAAGGACGATGCTTTGCGCCCTCTGATGCACGGCGGGTGGTGCGCGGTGGGTATGTTGATCGCGCCGTTCTATCTCGGATCCACACGGCGCGAGATCATCCACAATCCTGCGAATGTGAGGCTGCCGTTTGCGACCAGCAGCTCCAGCCCCACCTGGTAGGTGCCGAAGAGCGCCTGCTGGTTGCGATCGATCCAGTAGCACGCGGCGGGGGCCGCCAGGGCGATGAATGGCACCCAGCCGTGGCGTAGCCTCCGGCGGGCGAAGATCGCGAATGCGAAGAGTCCCAGGAGCGGGCCGTAGGTGTAGGCCGCCAGCGTGAGGATCACGCCGATCATGCTGGGACTCGCGGCCTCCTTGAACGCGAGCAACAGCAGCAGGAAAACGACCGCGAAGGCGAGGTGGACGCGATGGCGCACGCGCGTGCGCTGCGCTTCATCCAGGTCAGCGCGGTGGCCCAGCCCGAGCAGGTCGAGGCAGAAGCTCGAGGTGAGCGCGGTGATCGCGCCGTCGGCGCTCGGCAGCAGCGCCGAGACGAGTGCCACGAGGAACACAAGCTGCACCGCAGCGGAAAGGTGGCCGAACACGATGGCCGGCAGGATGGCGTCACCGCTCGCGGACACGCCGGCCACGGGGGCGTAGAGGTAGAGAAGGCCGCCCAGGTAGAGGAACAGCAGCACCACCCCCAGCATGATGACGGCGAGAGTCACGACGTTCTTCTGGGAGTCCAGCAGCGTGCGCACGGAAATGTTCTTCTGCATCATCTCCTGGTCGAGCCCGGTCATGGCGATGGCGATGAAGACCCCGGCGATGAATTGTTTGGGGAAGAAGGACTTGTCGTCCACGTTGGTGAAGAAGATGGTCGAGAGGCCGCGCTCGCCCAGCTGTACCAGGCTTGCGGTGAAGGTGAGGTCGAGAGTCGCGAGCACGCTGGCGGCGATGATGGCGAGCCCCGCCAGCATGCACGTGGTCTGGAGCGTGTCGGTCCAGACGATGGTCTTCACCCCGCCCTGGTAGGTGTAGGCGACGATCATCGCCACGACCACCGTCGAGGTGAGCCAGAAGGGCACGCCCATCGCGTCGAGGAATGCCAGCTGCAGGATGTTCACCACCAGGTACAGGCGCGCCGTGGCCCCGAGCGTGCGCGAGACGATGAACAGCGCGGCGCCGGTGCGATGGGCGCCGGGTCCCAGGCGCGCATCGAGGAAGTCGTAGATGGTGGTCACGCGGTGGCGGTAGTAGATCGGCAGCAGCAGGAAGGCGATCACCAGGTAGCCCGCGAAAAGTCCCAGCACCAGCTGGAAGTAGGCGAAGCCGTCGCGACCCACGGCACCCGGCACGCTCACGAAGGTGACTCCGGAGAGCGACGTCCCCACCATGCCGAAGGCCACCACCAACCAGTTGCTGTTGCGGTTGCCGATTAAAAACGACTCGCTGTCGGCGCCGCGCGAGGTCCACCAGGCCACTGCCATCAGGAGCGCGAAGTAGCCGAGCACCACCGCGAGCATCAGGATGGGCGACATGGAGGCGCCCGATGATCGCACTTCTGGTCGCGAGTTCGCGGCAACGGCCGGTGAATCATCCCCGTACTTCCGATGATCCAGAGTCCAACAACGCGAGGCGCGCGGCGGCATGGTGACCTCGCGACTCGCGCAGCTCGAGCCGGATGTCGGGCGGCAACGAGGCGCGCATCGATTCCGCGATGAGCGGGTGCAGCTGCGCGGCCCGGCCGGTGAGGGCGACCGGCCGCGGCCCATGGCGCCGCACCATGGCCAGCGCCAGGCGCGCGAGCTCCCGCCCTGCCTCGACGAGGATTTCGCGCGCCGCCGGGTCCTGTCCCGCCGCCCGGGCGACGGCCAGCGCGAGCCGACCCATCTCGCCCCGGTCGCGCCCGTAGATGAAGTCGCGCGAGTCGCCCCAGTCGCTCCCGCCGACTTGTTCGAAGAGGGCGATCGCGAGAGGCGACTCCCGCCAGCGGCCGGGGCCCTCGTCTTCAGCGCGCCAGACGCGCCGCAACGCTTCCCGGGCGATCCAGAATCCCCCGCCGCCATCGTCGAGCACCACGCCGCGTCCCCCGGCGCGATGCATCGCTCCGTCCGTATCGATGAACGCGGACACCTAGCAGGTGCCGGCGTAGACCACGTAGCCCTCGCCGGGCGCGAAGAGGTCGCGGCAGGCGATCTCGATGTCGCTGCCGATCGTGACGGCTTCCGGCGCGATGCCGAAGGGCGCTGCCACGAGCGCGCGCAACGTATCCTCGTCCCCTCCCAGGCCGGTGAGGCCCGCGTGCACCCGCGCGGGCCTGCCATGCGCGAGCACCGCCGCCGCGAGCTCGGCCAGCGCTGCTCCCAGGGATTGCGGGTCGCGCAACTGCAGCGCGCTCATGCCGCGCACCGCGCCTTCCGCGACGATTCCCGCAGCCGCGTTCGCGAGCGCCCAGCGGGTCTGGCTGCCGCCCGCATCCACGCCCAGCCCCAGCGGGGTTGCATTCGTGTCGCTCAACTCGTCACCTCGCCTCGATTCCAGGCAGCGGTACTCGCCGCCGCGGGCTCTCCAACCCGCCGCGGCTCACCGCCGATACCACCACCGCCTCGAGTGGCCCCCCCGCGCGGCGCGCGTCGACTCGAGCCGTTCCCGCGGACGCGGGTTCCACCGAGAAGCTCCAGTTCCCGCCGTGGCGCGCCCAGATCGCAACGAGCCACGCCGACGCGTCGAAGTCGATCGCGATCGAGCCGGCGCCGGGCGCGAGGCGCGCACGGGCCTCGGGGGGCGCGGGAGCCACGTCCGGCAGCCACGGCGTCGCAGGCACCAGCGCCGCCGTCGCATAGGACGCCTTGAGGACCGCGTTGATTCCCTGCCGGTCCTGCATCAGCGCCGCCATGCTGAAGTGGATGTGACCCCCGGCCCCGCGGCTGCGTGCGAGTGCCACCTGGGCAGCGATCTGCGCCGGCCGCCAGGATTGCTGCGTGTCGTTGATGCGGCTGGTGAAGAGTCCAGGCCACACGTGCCTCGCGCTCGTATTCGCGGCCTGCCAGTATTCGAGCAGCGCTCCGAAGGGCTGCGCCGCCGCGTCGATCGGCCAGTAGAGCTGCGGCGCGAGGTAATCGAGCCAGCCGCGCGAGAGCCACAGCTCCACGTCCGCGTAGAGCTTGTGGTACTGGCTGAAGCCCGCCACGCCCGGCGGGCGCCGGTCGGGCCGTCCCACGCCGAACGGGCTCACGCCGAAGCGCACCCACGGCTTCTCGCGGCGCACGGCGCCGTGGATACGCTCGACCAGCCGGTCCACGTTGCGGCGGCGCCAGTCGGCGCGCGTGAGGATTCCACCCCCGAGCACGTACCGGCCCCACGATGCATCGTCGGGGAAATCGACCTCGTCCTGGGTGCCCGGGGCCGTGACCGGGTACGGATAGAAATAGTCGTCGACGTGCACGGCATCGATGTCGTAGCGGCGCACCACGTCGGCGATGACTTCGAGAGTGCGCCGGGCCGCCTCATCCTCGCCCGGGTCGAGCCACAACGAGTCGCCATACGCCCTCACGATGCGGGGCACCGCATTGGCGATGTGCCCCGGCGCGAGCGGCGACTTCGCGGCGGAGTGCCGCGCGCGGTAGGGGTTGAACCACGCGTGCAGCTCGATGCCGCGCCGGTGCGCTTCAGCGATCCAGGTCGCGAGCGGGTCGTACCAGGGATCGGGCGCCTTGCCTTGCGCCCCGGTGAGGTATTCGGACCACGGCTCGAGGGCACTCGCATAAAGCGCGTCCGCGGCGGGCCGCACCTGCACGATCAGCGCATTCAGGCCGAGCCAATGCGCGCGCTCCACGATGCGCGCGATTTCGTCCTTCTGTTGCGCCGTCGTGAGGCCCGGGCGGCTTGGCCAATCGATGTTGGCGACGGAGGCGACCCAGGCCGCACGGAATTCGCGCGGGGCGGGTGGCGGGTCGGGGTCGGGCGGCGGAAGCAGGCTGGCGCAGCCGG
>JBBQBW010000199.1:0-5719 GCA_038318025.1 Burkholderiales bacterium
TTGGCGAGCGGCGCGGGCAGGCCGACGGCCATGCCTTGCAGGTCCGAGGTGATCGCGAGGTCCACTCCCTGCGGCGTGGTGGCGACGCGCGCCTTCCACGCGGCCTCCCCCTTCATGCGTGCGACGAGGGGGGCGGGCACGTACTCGGCCAGGCCCGCCGCATCGATGCGCCCGTCCAGCGTCGTCACGAGGTAGCCGTCGGGTTGCGTCGCCATGGAGAGCGTCGCGGGACGCCCGAAAAGGAAGCCCGCGAGGTCGTTGGCGCGCACGCCGCGCTCGGTGAACGCGAGCCGCCCGCGCAGGTCGGTCATGGCGAGGCGCGAGTCGAGGGTCGCCGTGGCGCCGTCGAAGGCGTAGTTGCCCGCCACCCGCATCCCTCCCCCTTCGACGAACGGGAACTCGAGGTGCAGCTTGAGCCGCGCCGGGCCCTCCACCGCGACTACGCGGGTGAAGGCGCCGGGGCCGCTCACCAGCGGCGACTCGCGCAGGAACCGCATGCTGTCGGCGCCGGTGGTGTCGATGTCGCCGTCGATCACCAGCACCGGCGGCGCGCCTCCCAGGTCCCCGATCACCGCGGCGGCGTTGCTCATGCGGCTCGCGAAGATCGCGGCGCGCTCGGCGCGGATCTCGAGCGTGCGGTTCTCGAGCTTCACCGACCCCTGGATCGCGTCGATGGTGGGCCACGCCGGGTGGTAGCGCAGCTTCCCGTCGCGCACCGCGCCCTCCACGCGCACCAGGCCCTCATGCCCCGGTCCGAACGGGAACTCGTAGAGGTCGCCCTTCAGCTCGAAGGCGAGGCGCGGGCTCTGCCCGGCGAGGATCGCCGCCCCGAGGTACTCGCGGGTTGCCGCGATGTTGTTGGGCAGGTAGCGCGCGAGGCTCGCCAGGTTGGCGCGGGTGAAGCTGCCCTTCAGGTCGGCGTAGCCCGGCGAGGGCACCTGGGCGTCGGGAAGCGAGCGCCACACCCCTTTCACCTCGGCCTCGGCGTCCTGGTTGGCGGCGCGCGCCGTGTCGATCGTGACCTCGAGGGCACGGTCCACGTGGCGCCAGCGCGCGCGCGCCTCGAGCGTATCGAAGGCGAGCGTCTCGCGGAAGATGCGCTCGACCTGGAGGGTCGCGTTGCGCGAGCCCAGCAGCAGCACCCCCGCAACCTCGGTGCCCTCGACGCTGCCGGTGAGGCCCGACACGCCGGGATAGCCGTCGGCGGCGTTCACCGCCAGGTCCTCGAAGCGGCCCTGGATCGCGTAGGCGTTCGCCGGGCGCGCCGCGTCTGCGGTCCAGGTGACCCGCGCCTGCGCGATGCGCCCGCGCGGCGCGAAGCGGCGCACCTGCGCCTTCACATCGCGCGGCACCGGCAGGTAGTCGATCAGGGCCGCGGCGATCTTCAAGTCGATGCCGTTGGCGCGCACCTCGGTGCGCAGGAGCTGGTTCGGCTCCTCGCCGCGGGTCAGCAGGAAATCGCCGGGCCGCGCCTCCTCGCCGCCCGCCTGGCGGAACCGCAGTCCCTCGGTGGCGACGGTGAAGCCGCGCTGCAGCGCGCGATAGGAGGCGCGCCCCGAGAGGCTCGCGAGCTCCAGCGGCAGGGCATCATCGGCGAGCTGCGCCGTCACGTCACGGATCGCTAAGTCCGACACCACTTCGGTCACGTGGGTCGGCTGGAAGCCCGCCCAGATCCTGAGGCTGCCGACGCCCGCGCGCAGGGTCTCCGGCACCGGGAGGAGCCCGCGCAATCCGCCCAGGTTCGCCTGCAGGGTCTCGGCGTACACCTCGCCGCTGGCACGCCACTTCTCGCCGTCGCGGCGGAAGATGGCGTCCAGGCGCATGTCGATGCGGTTGGCGAGCTCCCGCGGCGGCGAGGCGGTGAGCGCCGCGTGGTGGCGGCCGAGACGGCGACGCACCGCGATCTCGACGTTCCGGAGCCGCACCTCGGGACTACCCGCCATCTCGTCGCGCCAGGTGAGGGTCGCGTCGTGGATCCCCAGGCGCGGCTGCGAGAGGAGCCATGCGACTAAGGTGCCGTCGTCGGGACCGGCCGCGTTGAGCGGCTTGTCGCCCAGGTAGATGAGCCCGTCCGCGGCGCGGCGCAGCGTGAGCTCCGGGCGGTAGAAGTCGAGGTCGGCGAAGCGCAGCTCCCCCACCGCCAGCGCCCACCAGGCGAGTGTCACCTCGGCGCGCTCGAAGGCGAGCCCGGCGCGACCCTGGCGGTCGGCGATGCGGAAGTCGGTGAGGGTGAGGCCGGGCCGCAGGCCCTCCCAGCCGCCGCGGATGGCGCCCACCGCGACCTTCATGCCCGAGGCGCGCTCGATGGACGCGACGATGTCGTCGCGGTAGCGGTCGACGTTCGGGAGCGCCACGTAGCGCAGCCACAACACGCCTGCGGCGAAGACGATGGCGAGGAACGTCGCGACGCCCGCGGCCAGGCGGAAGCAGGTGCGCGAGAAGGCCTTGATGCGGTTTCCTAGGGCGGGTGCGTGGGCTTTTCGCGTTATTGTAGCGCCTCAATGACGCCCGGCCCCGAGCCCCAGGCCTTCGAGGCCGCGTTCGCCCGCACGCTGCGCTTTTCCCGCTACGTCGAGCGCCTCGTGCACGCGCGCCCGGGGCTCGCCGACGAGCTCCGCGCCGAGGGCCACCAGCCGTTTTCCCGCGCCGCCATGCTCGCCGCCCTCGAAGGCGCTCCCGAGGAGACCGGCTCGCGCCTCCGGGGCCTGCGCGCCCGGGTGATGGCCCGCCTCGCCCACCGCGACCTGAATGGCCTGGCCGACTTAGACGAGGTGTTCGCCACCATGACGGCGCTCGCCGAGGAATGCATCGATCGCGCCGCCCGCGAGGCCCACGCCCGCGAGGCCGCGGCCCATGGCGAGCCGCGCGACGGGATGCACCTCACGGTGGCGGCGCTGGGCAAGCTCGGCGGCTGCGAGCTCAACGTCTCCTCGGACGTGGACCTGGTGTTTCTCTACGCGGCCGATGGCGATACCGCCGGTCCCCATGCCGTGACCCACGCGGAGTTCTTCGCCGGGGTGGGGAAGCGGATGATCGCGCTGCTCTCGGAGCTCGACGCCGAGGGCCAGGCGTTCCGCGTCGACATGCGCCTGCGCCCCTTCGGCGACAGCGGCCCGCTGGTGACGTCGCTCTCGGCGCTGGAGGACTACTTCATCGGCCACGCCCGGCCCTGGGAGCGTTATGCCTGGCTCAAGGCGCGAGTGGTGAGCGGGCCCGCGGCGGGGATGGCAGAGCAGGTGCAGCCGTTCGTCTACCGGCGCTACCTCGACTACGGGATGCTCGAGTCGCTGCGCGACATGCATGGGCGCATCGCCCAGGCGGCGCTGCAGCGGCGCCGCGCCGACGACATCAAGGTGGGCGCCGGCGGCATCCGCGAGTGCGAGTTCGCGGTGCAGCTGTTCCAGATGGTGCGCGGCGGCGCCGATCGCGGGCTGCGCCTCACGTCGACCCGCGCGGCGCTGGAAGCGATCGCTTCCCGCGGCCTCATCGCGCCCGAAGCTTGCGTGGGCCTGCGCGCCGCCTACGACTTCCTGCGCCGCCTCGAGCATCGGCTGCAGTACTACGACGACCAGCAGACCCAGGCGCTGCCGCGCGGGCCCGAGCAGCAGGCGGTGATCGCCGCGGCGATGGGCTTTGCCGACTACGCGGCGCTACTGGGAGAGTTGAACCGCCATCGCACGCGCGTCGAGACCACCTTCGATTCGCTGTTCGAGCGGCGCGAGGCGCTGTCCCACGAGTTTTCCGCGAGCCTCGCCGCGTGGCTGAACGATCCCCAGGGCACGCCCGATCCCGAGGGCCTCGCGGAGGAGCTCGTCACGGCAGGCATCGTCGACGCCGCACCGGTCGCACGCCGGCTGATCGAGCTCACGCGCTCGCGGCGCTACCGATCGCTCTCCAGCACCAGCCGCGCCAAGGTGGAAAAGCTCTTCCCCGCCGCCATCAGCGCCGCGGCACGGCACGGCGGCACTGCGGAGGCGGCCACGCGCCTGCTCGACCTGCTGGAAGCCATCGACGGGCGCGAGGCGTACTTCTCGCTGCTGCTGGAGTTCCCGCGCGTCCTCGAGCGCGCGGCGCGCCTCGTGGCCCGCAGCGCCTGGGCCGCGCGCCTCCTCGCGCGCCATCCGATCCTGCTGGATGAGCTCACCCGCAGCGTCGAGAGCTTCACCTTCACCGACTGGGCCGCGGAGCGGGCGGTCCTCGCCGCCGAGTGCCGCGCGCTCGCGGGCGACACCGAGCGCCTCCTCGACCACCTGCGCCACTTCAAGCACCGCCACGTGCTGCGCTTCACCATCGCCGACCTCGAGGGCGAGCTGCCGGTGATGGCGCTCTCCGACGAGCTCTCGGCGCTCGCCGACATCATCCTCGACGTGACGGTGGCGGAGGCGGCGAAAAGCCTGGGGTTCGCAACCCTCCCCCCGCCCCCTCCCAAGGGAGGGGGAGAATTGCCGGGAGAAAATCCTCCCTCTCCCTTGGGAGAGGGCCGGGGAGAGGGTCAGAACGCTCCCTCTGCCCAGGGAGAGGGCCGCAAGTCTCCCTCTCCCCTGGGAGAGGGCCGGGGAGAGGGTCAGGGCTACGAGATCGTCCCCGGCTTCACCGTCATCGGCTACGGCAAGCTCGGCGGCAAGGAGCTCGGCTACGGCTCCGACCTCGACGTGATCTTCCTCTACGACGCGGCCACGACGCGCGAGCCGGAGCGCCTCGCCCGCGTGGCGCAGCGCGTCAACACCTGGATGACCACCCTCACTCCGGCGGGCGTGCTCTACGAGACCGATCTGCGGCTGCGCCCCGACGGGGCCTCGGGCCTGATGGTGAGCTCCATCGCCTCGTTCCACGACTACCAGGTGAAGCGCGCCTGGACCTGGGAGCACCAGGCCCTCACCCGGGCGCGCGCCTGCGCCGGCGATGCCGCCCTCGGAGCCCGGTTCGAAGCGCTGCGCGACGAAATCCTGGCGCTGCCCCGCGAGCGCGCGAAGCTGCTGGAAGAGATCGTGGCCATGCGCCGCAAGATGCGAAGCGAGCACAAGCACGAAGCGCGGGAGCTGAAGCATGTAGCGGGCGGCGTGATCGACCTCGAGTTCTGCGTCCAGGCGCTGGTGCTCGCCGAGGGCCCGAGCCACCCGACGCTGCGCGAGAACAAGGGCAACCACACGCTGCTCAAGCGCGCGGGCGAGCTGGGCCTGCTGCCACGCGAAGTCGCCATCCCCGCCGCCGACGCCTACCTCGCCATGCGCCGGCGTACCCACGAGTCGGCACTGAACGACGAAGACGCGGTGAAGCTCGCCGAGGGCGAGTTGGAAGCCGAGCGGGAAGCGGTGAAGCGCCTGTGGACCGCCGTGTTCGGCTCGTAACCCTTCGCTGGAGACGCGATCGCGGGGCGCGTCGAGAGGCGGCTGCGAAATGACCCTCTCCCCGGCCCTCTCCCAAGGGAGAGGGAGCGTTCTGAGCCTCTTCCAAGGGAGAGGGAGCGTTCTGAGCCTCTTCCAGGGGAGAGGGAGACTTCACGCGAGGGCCTCTCCCAGGGGAGACGGTGCGGCCAAGCACGGAAGTATTTCCCGGCCGCACGCACCGATGCACGATCATCGATTGACGGTGGTTGCGGGGTAGCGCAGCGCCGCCTCCGTGCATCGAGTCGTCGGGCCCAATTGCGCCATCTTGTTGCGCCGAGACGGAACCCTTGCGGTCCGAGTCGAGGCCCGCGTACCGACTCGTCGCAAGATCG
>JBBQBW010000200.1:0-5707 GCA_038318025.1 Burkholderiales bacterium
TGGCGACCCAGCTCACCGACTACGTCCTCGAGCTGGGCTTCACGCACATCGAGCTCATGCCTGTCGCCGAGCACCCCTTCGGCGGGTCGTGGGGCTACCAGGTGTCGTCCTACTTCGCCCCGACAGCGCGGTTCGGCCACCCGGACGACTTCCGGTATCTCGTGGACTGCCTGCACCGTGCGGGCATCGGCGTCATCCTCGACTGGGTTCCGGCGCACTTCCCCAAGGACGAGTGGGCGCTCGGCCGCTTCGACGGCACGCCCTTGTACGAGCACCCGGACCCGCAGCGGGGCGAGCAGATGGACTGGGGCACCTACGTGTTCGACTTCGGGCGCCGGGAGGTCCGCAACTTCCTCGTCGCGAACGCGACCTACTGGTTCGAAGACTTCCACCTCGACGGACTGCGCGTGGACGCGGTCGCTTCGATGCTCTACCTCGACTACTCCCGCGAGGCGGGGCAGTGGCAGCCGAACGTCTACGGCGGCCGCGAGAATCTGGAGGCGATCTCTTTCCTCCAGGAAGCCAATGCGACGGCCTACCGCCGCACGCCGGGGGTCATGATCATCGCCGAGGAGTCGACCTCGTGGCCATCGGTGTCGCGCCCGGTGTTCGCCGGCGGCCTGGGCTTCGCGATGAAGTGGAACATGGGCTGGATGCACGACACCCTCGACTACTTCGCCCACGACCCGATCCACCGCCGCTTCCACCACCACGAGCTCACCTTCTCTATCTGGTACGCGTTCTCCGAGAATTTCGTGCTGCCGCTCTCCCACGACGAGGTGGTCTACGGCAAGCGCTCGCTCCTGTCGAAGATGCCCGGCGACCGCTGGCAGAAGTTCGCGAACGTGCGCCTGCTGCTGGGCTGGATGTGGACGCATCCGGGCAAGAAGCTGCTCTTCATGGGCGGGGAGTTCGGCCAGTGGCGCGAGTGGCACCACGACCGCCAGCTCGACTGGTGGCTCACCCACGAGGCCGACCATTCCGGGCTGCAGCGCTGGCTCGCGGACTTGAACCGCGCCTACCGCGCCCAGCCCGCGCTGCACTCGCGCGACTTCAACGCCGACGGCTTCGAGTGGATCGACGGCAACGACAGCGACAACAGCGTCGTCACGTTCCTGCGCCGGCCGCAGTCGGGACCGCCGCTGCTGGTGGCGTGCAACTTCACCCCGATGGTGCGCGAGGGCTACCAGGTCGGGGTGCCGCTTGCGGGGGGTTGGCGCGAGATCCTCAACAGCGACGCGCCGGTCTACGGCGGCGGCGGCGTGGGCAACCTCGGCCGCGTCGAGGCCACCGCGACGCCGTGGCACGGCCGCGAGCAATCGCTGCGCCTCACCCTTCCGCCGCTCGCGGTGGTGGTGTTCACTCCGGAGCCCGCCGCGTGATCCCCGCGGCACCCCCCGCCGCCGTCGTGGAGCAGGTGACGCCGCAGGTCGATGGCGGCCGCTTCGCGGTGAAGCGCGTCGCCGGCGAGGCGGTCGAGGTCCGCGCCGCCTGTTTCGCCCACGGGCACGAGCGCGTCGCGTGCGCGGTGCGCTACCGCAGGCCCGGCGACGTCGCGTGGCGCGAGGCGCCGATGGAGCCGCTCGGCAACGACCTGTGGAGCGCCACCTTCGCCGTGGACCGCATGGGTCGCTGGGAATATGCGGTCGGCGCGTGGGTCGATCACCTCTCCATCTGGCGCGACGGCTTCGCCCGCCGCGTGGATGCCGACGACGTGCGGCTCGCTGCGCGCATTGGCGCGGACCTGGTCGAGGCGGCGGCCAAGCGCTGCGACGCCGAGGGCTGCGCGAAGCTCGAGCCCTGGGTGCGCATCCTGCGCACGGAACCGGACCTGGAGCGCCTGCGCGCCGCCGCCATGGACCACGCGCTCTACGAGATCGCGCGCGCCAACGCGCCGCGCGACGGCTGGGCCGAGAGCGCCGCATTCCCGGTCACCGTCGAGCGCGAGCGCGCCCGCTTCAGCGCCTGGTACGAGCTCTTCCCCCGCTCCTGCGCTTCCGAGCCCGGCGTCCACGGCACCTTCGAGGACGTGGACGAGCGGCTCGACGCCATCGCGGCGATGGGCTTCGACGTCCTCTACCTGCCGCCGATCCACCCCATCGGGCGCGACAGGCGCAAGGGGAAGAACAACGCCACCGTGGCGCAGCCAGGCGATGTCGGCAGCCCGTGGGCCATCGGCGCCGCCGAGGGCGGGCATACCGCGATCCTCCCGGAGCTCGGCACCCACGCCGACTTTCGCCACCTCGCCATGGCGGCGCGCGCCCGCGGCATGGAGATCGCCCTCGACATCGCCTTCCAGTGCGCCCCGGACCACCCGTGGGTGCGCGAGCACCCGCAGTGGTTCCGCCAGCGGCCCGACGGCTCGATCCAGTACGCCGAGAATCCGCCGAAGAAGTACCAGGACATCTACCCGCTCGACTTCGACTCCGCCGACTGGAAAAACCTGTGGCGCGCGCTCCTCGAGGTGTTCGAGTTCTGGATCCGCGAGGGCGTCGCGATCTTCCGCGTCGACAACCCCCACACCAAGCCGTTCGCGTTCTGGGATTGGGTGATCGCCGAAGTGAAACGCGCCCACCCCGAGGTGATCTTCCTGTCGGAAGCGTTCACGCGGCCCCACGTGATGCATCGTCTCGCGAAGCTCGGCTTCACCCAGTCGTACACCTACTTCACCTGGCGCATCACGAAGGGTGAGCTCACCGAGTATTTCACCGAGTTGTCCACGGAAGACTCGCGCGAATACTTCCGCCCGAACTGCTGGCCCAACACGCCGGACATCCTTCCCTACCACCTGCAGAACGCGCCGCTCGCGGCCTTCCGGCTGCGCCTGGTGCTGGCCGCCACCCTCGCCGCCAATTACGGTGTGTACGGCCCCGCCTACGAGCTGGGGGAAAACCGGCCGCGCGAATCGACTTCCGAGGAGTACCTCGACTCGGAGAAGTACCAGCTGCGGCATTGGCCCATCGACCGTCCCGACAGCCTGGCACCCCTGGCCACGCGCCTGAACGCGCTGCGGCGCGCGCACCCGGCGCTGCAGTCCGACTGGAACCTCGCCTTCCACGCCACCGACAACGACCAGCTCATCGCCTACTCCAAGGCCGAGGGCGACGACCGCGTGCTGGTGGTGGTGAACCTCGATCCGCAGCGCGTGCAGAGCGGCTGGGTGGACGTGGATGCCGCCGCCCTCGGCCTCGAGCCCGCGGCCGCCTTCCGCGTCGAGGACGCCCTCACCGGCGAGAAGTACGACTGGCACGGCGGGCGCAACTTCGTGATGCTCGACCCGGGGCGCATCCCCGCCCACGTCTTCACCCTCGGGTTGCGCTGACATGGACGCGCGCGCCACGCCCGGCGCCGAACCGGTCCCGCCCCTGGCGGCCGACGACCCGCAGTGGTACATGGACGCGATCATCTACCAGCTGCACGTGAAGGCGTTCCACGACTCCAACGGCGACGGCGTTGGCGACTTCGCGGGCCTCACCGAGAAGCTCGACTACGTGCGCGACCTGGGCGTGAACACCGTCTGGGTGATGCCGTTCTACCCCAGCCCGCTGCTGGACGACGGCTACGACATCTCCGACTACGAGGGCGTGCACCCGCCCTACGGCACGCGCGAGGACTTCAAGCGCTTCCTCGACGCCGCCCACGAGCGGGGGCTGCGCGTGATCACCGAGCTCATCATGAACCACACCTCGGACCAGCACCCCTGGTTCCAGGCGGCGCGGCGCGCCGGGAAAGGCTCGGTCAAGCGCGACTACTACGTATGGACCGACGACCCGAACCAGTATGCCGGCACGCGGATCATCTTCACCGACACCGAGAGCAGCAACTGGGCTTGGGACCCGGTGGCGCAGCAGCACTACTGGCACCGCTTCTTCAGCCACCAGCCGGACCTGAACTACGACAACCCGCACGTGCTGCGCGCGGTGCTGCGCACCATGGAGTTCTGGCTCGACATGGGCGTGGACGGCTTCCGCCTCGACGCAATTCCCTACCTGATCGAGCGCGAGGGCACCAGCAACGAGAACAACCCCGAGACCCACGCGCTGATCAAGCAGATCCGCGCGCACCTCGACTCGAAATACGTGGGCAAGCTCCTGCTCGCCGAAGCCAACATGTGGCCCGAGGACGTGCGCCAGTACTTCGGCGAGGGCGACGAGTGCCACATGGCCTACCACTTCCCGATGATGCCGCGCCTCTACATGTCGATCGCCATGGAAGATCGCTACCCACTGGTGGAGATCATGTCGCAGACGCCGCCGATCCCCGCCGGCTGCCAGTGGGCGATCTTCCTGAGGAACCACGACGAGCTCACCCTCGAGATGGTCACCGACCGCGAGCGCGACTACATGTACCGCATTTTCGCTGGCGACCCGCGCATGCGGGTGAACGTAGGCATCCGGCGGCGCCTGGCGCCGCTGATGGAGAACAACCGTCCCAAGATCGAGCTCATCACCTTCCTGCTGATGACGATGCCGGGGGCGCCGATCCTCTACTACGGCGACGAGATCGGGATGGGCGACAACATCTACCTGGGCGACCGCAACGGGGTCCGCACGCCGATGCAGTGGAGCCCCGACCGCAACGCCGGCTTCTCCCGCGCCGACCCGCAGCGGCTCTACCTGCCGCCGATCATGGATGCGGTGTACGGCTACGAGGCGGTGAACGTCGAGGCACAGCTGCGCAACCCGTCGTCGCTGCTGCAATGGACCCGGCGCCTCATCGCCACGCGCCGGAAATACCAGGCGTTCGGGCGCGGCACGGTCGCGTTCCTCGAGCCGGGCAATCGCAAGGTGCTGGCCTTCCTGCGCGAGCACGAGGGCGAGGCGATGCTGTGCGTCGCCAACCTGTCGCGTTTTCCCCAGGCGGTGGAGCTCGACCTTTCCCGCTTCGACAAGCGCGTACCGGTGGAGCTCTTCGGGCAGGAGTCGTTTCCGCCGATCGGCAAGCTGCCGTACTTCGTGACGCTTCCCGGCCACGGCTACCTGGCGCTGCGCCTCGCGACCGACGCAAAGCCTCCGGGCTGGCACGAGGAGCGCCTGGTGAACCGCCGCCTGCCGGTGCTGGTGCTCGCCCCGGAATGGCGACAGGTGCTGGATGGCGGCGCCCTCCCGTTCGAGTTCGAGCGCGCCTTCGTCCACGTGCCCCACGACCGCATGCGCGACGAGGTGCTGCTGCCGTACCTCAAGGGACGGCGCTGGTTCGCGGCGAAGAACGAGCCGATCGCGGACGTGCGCGTGGCGGCGATGGTGCCGTGGCAGGGATCGCACTCGTCCTGGCGCATCGCGTTCGTGGAGGCGCGGCTCGCTTCGGGCGAGGTGCAGCGCTACTTCATCCCGCTCGCGATGGACTGGGAGAGCCGCGACCACGATCCGCTGGAGCGCTACGGCGCCTTCACCCTCACCCGGGTGCGCCACAAGGAGCGCATGGGGATCCTCTACGCGGCCTTCGCCAACCCGGAGTTCGCGCGCGACATGGCGCGCGCCATGGGCGGCAACGGCGAGGTCGCCGTGCCGGGGGGGCGCATCCGCTTCTCCTCGACGCCCCTGCACGCGGGGCTCGCGGCGGCGATCGACGACGAGGTGCGCACCCCGGCCCTGGAGCAGAGCAACACCGCGGTCTTCTTCGGCAACCGGCTCTTCCTCAAGGGCTACCGGCGATTGCGTACGGGGGTGAATCCGGAGTTCGAGATGGGCCGCTTCCTCACCGAGAA
>JBBQBW010000201.1:0-5643 GCA_038318025.1 Burkholderiales bacterium
GCGTGCTGCACTTCCTCGCGGCCAGCGGCAACGCGGCGCGCGCGGGCGGATGCGGTCATTCCGGAGGAGCTGCGGCTCGATGCGGTGCCTGCCGAGGCGGCGATTCGTCCCTCTCCCCGGCCCTCTCCCAGGGGAGAGGGAGAAATGCGCTCTCCCCCCGCGGCGCGGCCGCGGGATGGGCGCAACCTGTCATCGGCTCGCGGCGCTCCTTCGCTCCCCGATGCAGTGGAGGCGCGCCCGGGCGCCGGCGTCATCCTCGTCACGGGTTTCGACCCCTTCGGCGGCGAGAGCTCGAACCCCTCCTGGGAAATCTGCTCGCGGCTGCCGCAGACGATCGCGGGGCGCCGCGTCGAGACCTGCCGCATCCCGTGCGAATTCCGCCGCGCCATCGAGGTGGTGGCCGAGGCCATCGAGCGCGTGCATCCCGAGATCGTGGTGAGCCTGGGACAGGCGGGCGGGCGCAGCCAGCTGGGCGTCGAGCGCATCGGCATCAACGTGGACGACGCGCGCATGCCCGACAACGCGGGCGGCCAGCCCATCGACGAGCTGATCGCCGAGAACGGCCCGCCGGCGTATTTCGCCACCCTGCCGGTGAAGGCGATGGTGGCGGCGATGCGCCGCGCGGGAGTCCCGACCGAGCTTTCGAACACCGCCGGCACCTACGTCTGCAACCACCTCATGTACGGCGTGCTGCACTTCCTCGCGGCCAGCGGCAACGCGGCGCGCGCGGGCTTCATCCACGTGCCCTACGCCGAGGAGCAGGTGCTGGACAAGCCGGGTGCGCCGGCGATGAGTGTGGCCACCATGGCGCGCGGCGTCGAAGCGGCCATCGGCGCCGCTCTCGGGCACGCAACCGACATCCGCGCCGCCGAAGGCCTGGAGTCATGACCGAAAATGGCAACCGCCCAATGAAGCAGTCGTGAATGGAGCAAGCAAGATGAGCAAGGTATACGCAGACGCAGGCTCGGCCCTCGCCGGGCTGCTGAAGGACGACATGACCATCGCCGCCGGCGGCTTCGGCCTGTGCGGCATTCCCGAGAACCTGATCGGCGCGCTGGTGGAAAGCGGCGTGAAGGGCCTCACCATCGCCGGCAACAACGCCGGCGTGGACGATTTCGGCATGGGGTTGCTGCTCAAGTCGCGCCAGGTAAAGAAGGTGATTGCGTCGTATGTCGGCGAGAACAAGGAGTTCGAGCGCCAGGTGCTGGCGGGCGAGCTCGAGCTGCAGCTCACCCCGCAGGGCACGCTCGCGGAGAAGTTCCGCGCGGGCGGCGCCGGCATCCCCGGCTTCTACACGCGCACCGGCTACGGCACGCGGCTCGCCGAGAAGCACGACACCCACGTGTTCGACGGCCGCGAGTACGTGCTCGAGGAAGCGATCCGCGCCGACCTCGCCATCGTCAAGGCGTGGAAGGGCGACAAGCTCGGCAACCTCGTCTACCGCAAGACTTCGCGCAACTTCAACCCGATGATCGCCACCTGCGGCCGGGTCACGGTAGCCGAGGTGGAGGAGCTGGTGGAGGTGGGCGAGCTGGACCCGGACAACATCCACACGCCCGGCATCTACGTCGACCGCATCATCCAGGGCGCGAAGTACGAGAAGCGCATCGAGTTCCGCACCGTGTCGGGCGCCGCCGCGTCGAAGAAGGATTCTCCGGTGCGCGACCTCATGGCGCGACTCGCGGCGCAGGAGCTGAAGGACGGCTACTACGTGAACCTGGGCATCGGCATCCCGACCCTGGTCGCGAACCACATCCCGCCGGGCATGACGGTGCACCTGCAGTCGGAGAACGGGCTCCTCGGCATCGGGCCCTTCCCGGCCGAGGACCAGGTGGACCCGGACCTGATCAACGCCGGCAAGCAGACCATCACCACGCTCCCCGGGTCGAGTTTCTTCTCCAGCGCGGACTCCTTCGGCATGATCCGCGGCGGCCACGTGGACCTCTCGATCCTCGGCGGGCTGGAAGTGGCGGAGAACGGCGACCTCGCCAACTGGATGGTGCCGGGCAAGATGGTGAAAGGGCCCGGTGGCGCCATGGACCTGGTCTCCGGGGTGAAGCGCGTGGTGGTGCTGATGGAGCACACGTCGAAGGACGGAGCGTCGAAGGTGCTCAAGCGCTGCACGCTGCCGCTCACCGGCAAGGGCGTGGTGAACAAGATCATCACCGACCTGTGCGTCTTCGAGGTCGAGCCCGGCGCGGGCCTCGTGCTGAAGGAGGTGCATCCCGGCGTCACGGTGGAGGAGGTGAAGGCCAAAACGGCGGCCGATTTCCGCGTGGCGCTCTAGGTCGCGTGCGCGGCAAGCCCCTCTGGCGGCCGTCGCTGTCCGCCGTGGCCGACGCCAACATGACGGGGTTCATGCGGCTGGTGCATTCGCGCCATTGCGCGAACGTGGGCGAGTACGAGGCGCTGCACCGGTGGTCGATCGAAAACCTCGAGGACTTCTGGTGCACTCTCTGGGACTTCGCCGGGATCGTGGCCGAGACGCGCGGCGAGACGGTGCTCGCCGACGGCGACCGGATGCCCGGGGCGCGCTTCTTTCCCGAGGCGCGCCTCAACTTCGCCGAGAACCTGCTGAAACGCCGCGACGACGGCGATGCCATCGTCTTCCGCGGCGAGACCAAGGCGGCGCGCAGGATTTCGCACCGCGCGCTACACGAGTCGGTGTCGCGCGTGGCCCAGGCGCTGCGTGCGAGCGGCATCGTGGCCGGCGACCGCGTCGCCGGATACCTTCCCAACCTGCCCGAGACCGTGATCGCGATGCTCGCCGCGGCGAGCGTGGGCGCCGTCTGGACCTCGTGCTCGCCCGACTTCGGGGCGCAGGGCGTGATCGACCGTTTTGGCCAGACCGGTCCCCGGGTGCTCTTCGCCTGCGACGGCTACTTCGGCAACGGCAAGGCCGTCTCCTCGCTCGCGGCGGTGCGTGAAGTGATCGCGCACCTGCCGAGCGTCGAGAAGCTGGTCATCGTGTCGTACATCGGCGAGCCCGGCGATTGCGCCGGCATCGAACGCGCGGTGGGCTGGGAGGAGTTCCTGGCGCCCCATGCCGCGGCCGCGATCGAATTCGAGCAGCTGCCCTTCAATCACCCGCTCTACATCCTGTATTCGTCGGGCACCACCGGCGTGCCCAAGTGCATCGTCCATGGCGCCGGCGGCACGCTCCTCACGCACGCGAAGGAGCATCGCCTGCACTGCGACGTGAAGCGCGACGACCGCGTCTTCTACTACACGACGTGCGGCTGGATGATGTGGAACTGGCTCGTCACCGCGCTGGCGGCCGACGCGACCCTCATGCTCTACGACGGCTCGCCCTTCCTCGGCCGCGGCAACGTGCTGTTCGATTTCGCCGCCGAGGAGCGGATCACGCACTTCGGCGTGTCGGCCAAGTACCTCGACGCGATCGCCAAGCTGAAGGTCCGGCCGGCCGCCACCCACGACCTGGCGGCCCTTCGGATGGTGCTCTCCACCGGTTCGCCGTTGTCTCCGGAAGGGTTCGAATACGTCTACCGCGACATCAAGCCCGACCTCTGCCTCGCCTCGATCAGCGGCGGCACCGACATCGTCGCCTGCTTCGCCGGCGGCTGCCCGATCCTGCCGGTGTGGAGCGGCGAGATCCAGTGCCGGTTCCTCGGCATGGCGGTGGAGGTGGTCGACGAGGGCGGCCGGCCGGTGCGCGGCGCGAAAGGCGAGCTGGTGTGCCGCGCTCCCTTTCCCACGATGCCGCTGGGCTTCTGGAACGATCCCGGGGACGCGCGCTACCGCAGCGCCTACTTCGAGCGCTTCCCGGGGGTGTGGACGCATGGCGACTACTGCGAGATCACCGCGCATGGGGGCATCGTCATCCACGGCCGGTCCGACGCGGTGCTCAACCCCGGGGGCGTGCGCATCGGCACCGCGGAGATCTATCGCCAGGTGGAGAAGCTCGACGAGATCGAGGAGTGCCTGGTGATCGGCCAGGACTGGCCGCCCGCCCATCCGCGCGACGTGCGCGTGGTGCTGTTCGTGCGGCTGCGCGAGGGCGTGGCGCTCGACGAGCCGCTGGTGAAGCGCATCCGCGAGACCATCCGCGCCAACACCACGGCGCGCCACGTCCCGGCCAGGATCGTCGCCGTCTCCGACATCCCGCGTACCCGCAGCAACAAGATCGTCGAGCTCGCGGTGCGCTCGGTGGTCCACGGCGAACCGGTGCGCAACCTCGAGGCGCTCGCCAACCCCGAGGCGCTCGAGCAGTTCCGCAACCACCCGCAGCTCGCCGACTGACATGGAGGCGCCCCCGGACCGGAAGCAACCGGCGCCCCCGAGCGTGCGCTCCCCCACCTCCTACGCCTGGCTCTCCCTCGCGACCTCGATCGTCACCATCGCGCTCAAGTTCGCGGCGTACTACTACACCGGGTCCATAGGCCTGCTGTCGGATGCGATCGAGGCGTTGGTGAACATCGCCGCGGCGCTGGTGGCCCTGGGAGTGCTCACCTACTCCGCGGCCAAGCCCGACCGGGAACACAACTTCGGCCACGAGAAGGCCGAGTACTTCTCGAGCGGCATCGAGGGCGCGCTGATCTTCGTGGCCGCCGGCGGGATCGTCTGGGCCGCCATCCCGCGCCTCGTGAACCCGGTGCCGATCGAGCAGTTGGGCTTCGGCGTGGTGCTGTCGATCCTCGCCGCCATCGCCAACGCGGCTTGCGCTTTCGTGTTGCTGCGCGCCGCGCGGGCCCATCGGTCGATCACGCTCGAGGCGGACGCGAAGCACCTCCTCACCGACGTCTGGACCACCGCCGGCGTGCTGGTGGGCGTGGTCCTGGTTGAGCTCACCGGGTGGCTGCGGCTCGACGCGTTGGTGGCGATGGCGGTGGCGGTCCAGATCCTGTGGACCGGATGGCACCTGTTGCACCGCTCGTTCCACGGGCTGATGGATCGCGCCGTGCCCGAGGAGGAGATCGAGGTGATCACCCACGTGCTGGAGTCGGTGAAGCAGCAGGGCGGGGACTTCCACGCGCTGCGCACGCGCATGTCGGGGTCGAAGAGCTTCGTGGACGTGCACATCCTCGTCCCGGGAAGCATGAGCGTGCAGGCGGGGCACGACGTGGTGGAGAGGCTGGAGGACGAGATCCGCCGCAAGCTCCCGCACGTGGAGGTGCTGACCCACCTCGAGCCGCTCGAGGACCCGCGCAGCTGGGACGATCCCGAAAAACCCCTCTCGGGGAGCTGAACCTTAGGGGACAGACCACTAAGCCTCGTCGAGCAATAGCTCGACACGTTGGACGCTTAGTGGTCTGTCCCCTAAGGTGCTAGCTATTGCTCGACGAGGCTTAGTGGTCTGTCCCCTAAGGTGCTGTCTCCCTAAGGCCTCCAGCTCATCTCGGGATCCAGCGGATAGATCGGCCGCGGCACGTTGCGGTACGGCACGCGCGTGAGGATCGGCGTGGTGAGCCCGGGGGCGTCGACCTCCACGATCCGGTCGTCGGGGAACAGCAGGTCGAACGCGGCACGGAAGTGGCCGCGGGACTTCAGCACCAGCGAGCGCACGCCGTTCCACTCGATGCCGAGGCACTCGAACATCGCGGTGTCCTTGGCCTGCTGGCGGATGCTGATCAGCACCACGCGGATGCCGCCGACCTTCACCAGCGCCATCTTCCCGAGGTTGAT
>JBBQBW010000202.1:0-5641 GCA_038318025.1 Burkholderiales bacterium
GCGAGCAATCTCCTCATGCAGATACAGGCGGACCTCCTCGGCGTGCCGGTGGTGCGCCCGCTCGTGACCGAGACCACGGCGCTCGGCGCGGCCTACCTCGCGGGCCTCGCGGTCGGCTTCTGGAAGGACGAGGCCGAAATCGCGTCCCTCTGGTCGCGCGACCGGGTGTTCGACCCGCAGCTCTCGCGCGACGCGGCAGGTGCGCGCTTGAACGACTGGAAACGCGCCGTGGCCCGCTCGCGCGACTGGGCGCGCGAGCCCTGAAGGCCTCAGCGAGCCGGCACGGGCTCGGCGCGCAGGAAGTGGCGCCGGTAGTGGCGCAGCTCCTCGATCGACTCGTAGACGTCGGCCAACGCCTCATGACGGCCCTCCTTCGCCACGCCCGCCAGCACCTGCGGATTCCAGCGCTTGGCGAGCTCATTCAGGGTCGACACGTCGATGATGCGGTAGTGGAGGTAGGCGTCGAAAGCAGGCATGTAGCGCGCCATGAAGCGGCGGTCCTGGTGCACGGTGTTTCCGCAAAGCGGCGCCAGGCGCTCACCCACGATCGGCTTCAGGAACTCGACCAGGCGCCTTTCCACCTCGGCCTCGTCCTTCCAGAAGCCGACCGCGAGGCCCGCGAGGTAGGCCGCGCCGAGCGCCGTGGTCTCGGTCACGAGCGGGCGCACCACCGGCACGCCGAGGAGGTCCGCCTGTATCTGCATGAGGAGATTGCTCGCGGTCGCGCCGCCATCCACGCGCAACTCCTTCAGCGCGATCGACGAGTCGCCCGCCATCGCCTCGATCAGCTCGGCGCTCTGGAAGGCGATCGCCTCGAGGGTGGCGCGCGCGAGGTGCGCCCGGGTGGTGCCGCGGGTGATGCCGACGATGGCGCCGCGCGCGTTCGCGTCCCAGTAGGGCGCCCCCAGGCCCGAAAGGGCCGGTACGAAATAAACGTCGCCCGAATCGGGCACGCTCGCGGCCAGCGCGTCGATCTCGGAGGCCTTGGCGATGAGGCCCAGGCCGTCGCGCAGCCACTGGATTGCGGCGCCGGCGATGAAGACGCTGCCCTCCAGCGCATAGGCGCACGAGGCGCCCCGCCGCCAGGCGACGGTGCAGAGCAATCGATGGCGCGAGGCGGCGGCGCGCTCGCCCGTGTTCATGAGGAGGAAGCAGCCGGTGCCGTAGGTGTTCTTCGCCATTCCGGGCCGGTGGCACGCCTGCCCGAAGAGCGCCGCCTGCTGGTCGCCGGCGATGCCGGCGATCGGGATGCCCCGCGGGAGGCCCTCGCACGCGATCGCGCCCACCGTGCCGCTCGAGTCCACCACGCGTGGCAGCAGCGCGCGCGGAATGCCCAGGATGCCGAGGAGCTCTTCGTCCCAATCGAGCGCGTGGATGTCGAAGAGCAGCGTGCGCGAGGCGTTCGAAACGTCGGTCACGTGCTCGGCGCCGCCGGTGAGGTTCCAGGCAAGCCAGGAGTCGATGGTGCCGAATGCGAGCTCGCCGCGGCGCGCTCGCTCCAGTGCGCCGGGGACGTTGGCCAGCATCCATTCCAGCTTGGTGCCGGAGAAGTACGCGTCGAGGATGAGGCCGGTCTTGCGCGCGAAGGTGCCCTCGTGGCCGGCCTGTCGCAGAGCGTCACATCGCGCCGCGGTTCGTCGGTCCTGCCAGACGATCGCGTTGCAGACGGGCTCGCCGGTGGCGCGGTCCCACAGGACCGTGGTTTCGCGCTGGTTGGTGATTCCCACCGCGCCCACGTCGCTCGCGGCGAGGCCCGCGGAGGCGAGGGCCTGGGCGGCCACGTCGCGCTGCGTGCGCCATATTTCGGCTGCATCGTGCTCAACCCAGCCCGGACGTGGGAAGATCTGGCGGAATTCTTGCTGGGCACTGGCGAGGATTCGGCCGTCGTGGCCGAAGGCGATGGCACGCGAGCTGGTGGTGCCCTGGTCGAGAGCTAGAATTGCTTTCATCAAGGTTACAGCTGAAGCGCCTTTGGTTTTTGCGGCGATCATACGTTAAAATTCGCCGGGTACAGCCGGAATCTCAGGAGGGTTCCGTGGGACTTCTAGACGATCTAAAGAAACAGGCAGACGCGGTCAAGGCACAGGACGTCGACAAGACGGAGAGCCTGCGCACGACCGCGGTCCAGACCGACCACGCGTTGCGCCGCGCGTTCCTCTACCTGAACGACCTGGGCAAGCAGCTCAACGTCGTGCAGATGCCGAGCACGTTCACGTTCGAGCTTCCCACGGTGGGCAAGATCGACAACCTGGTGATCCGCGACTTCTTCTGCGACTTTCGCAGCAAGCACTTCATCGACAAGGACTATTACGGCGAGGTGCACGTCGCCTATCGCTGCTTCTCCGAGAACGTGATCACGGTGAAGAAGGGCCCGGACGACATGGAGAAGTTCCGCGACCTCCTGTGGCAGTCCAACGTCGAGCACAAGAGCGAGCAGTTCCGCAACGAACGCAAGGTCATCACGCACGAGGTGTTCAAGGTGACGTGCGACTTCCGCGTCCAGGCGAAGATCGACGGCGACCACGAGAACGGCAAGCTCAAGATCTCCACCAAGAACGTGGGCGGCTTCAACGTCGACTTCTTCAACCTCCTGTCCGCGGAGATGAACGACCAGGCGGTGGAGGAGTTCGCCAAGTACTTCATCGGCCGGCCCAACCAGTTCGAGGAGATCGCCAAGCGCTCGGTGCTCGCGCGCCGCCCGGTGGCAGCACCTCCCAAGCCCAAGGCCGCGACGCCCAACTACGGGGTGCACAAGGCGACACCCGAGCCCGCGCCCGTGGAAGAAAAACGCAGCCTCCTGGGCTCCATCAAGTCCTTCATCAAGAAGGACTAGCGGGTCCGCGGGAGCCGGCTGCGTGCAGCGCCTTCTCCACATCGCGACGCGCAAGGGCCTCTTCGCCCTCCAATCCGCCGCCGACCGCCGCCACTGGACTCTCGACGGGCCCTGGTTCAACGGACAGGTGGTGAACCATGCGGTGCTCGACCCGCGTGACGGGCGCACGCTCCTCGCCGCGGTGCGCGCGGGGCACCTCGGGCCCACGGTGTATCGCTCCGAAGACCGTGGCCGCAGCTGGAGCGAGGCCGAGCGCCCCCCGGCGTTCGCCCCCGGCGCGGGCGATGGCGACACCGTCTCCCATGTCTTCTGGCTCACCCCCGGCCCCGCTTCCGAGCCCGGCCGCTGGTATGCCGGCACCTCCCCACAGGGGCTCTTCGCTTCCGACGACGGCGGGCGAACCTGGGAGGGCATCGCGGGCTTCAACGCCCACCCCGACCGCCGCCGCTGGATCGGCGGGCCGCAGGACGTCCCGCCCGATGGCGGCACGCTGCACTCGCTCAACGTCGATCCCCACGACCCGTCGCACCTGTACGTCGGGCTGTCCGCGGGCGGTGTCTTCGAGACGCGGGACCGGGGGGCCACCTGGTCGCCGCTCAACGCCGGCTGCGCGGCCGATTTCCTGCCCGATCCCGACGCGGCCTTCGGCCACGACCCCCACTGCCTGCGGGTCCATCCGGCCGCGCGCGACGTGGCCTACCAGCAGAACCACTGCGGCATCTACCGCCTCGAGCGCGAAGCCTCGCGCTGGACCCGGGTGGGGGAGGCGATGCCGCGCGACATCGGCGACATCGGCTTCCCCCTCGTGCTCCATCCCCGCGACCCGCGAACCCTGTGGGTGTTCCCCATGGACGGCGGCACCGTCTGGCCCCGCACGCCCGTGGGCGGCCGGCCCGCGCTGTACCGCTCCCGCGACGCGGGTACCTCCTGGGAGCGCCAGGATGCGGGCCTGCCCGAGTCCCAGGCCTGGTTCACGGTGAAGCGCCAGGCGCTCGCCGCCGACGACGGCGATCCCGTGGGCCTCTACTTCGGCACCACTTCGGGGGAGGTGTGGGCAAGCTCGGACGAGGGCGCGACCTGGCGCTGCCTCACGCTGCACCTGCCCCACATCTACGCCCTCGAAGTGGCGCGCCTCGCGTGAGGGTGCGGCTTCCCACGCCGCTTGCCGAGTACACCGGACACCGCCGCGAGGTGGAGGGGGAGGGGGGCGACCTCGCCGCGCTGCTCCACGACCTCGACCGCCGCCACCCGGGCATGCGCTTCCGCATCGTCGACGAGCGCGGGGCGATTCGCCCGCACATCAAGATCTTCGTGAACCGCGCGCAGGCCGCCGGGCTCGACCTCGCCCTGTCGCCAGCGGACGAAGTGCTGGTGGTGGCGGCCCTGTCGGGCGGCTGACGGCGCGCGCATTGCGGCAGTGCGTCATAACTCCTTCGCCTCCGGGTTCGTCGAACTTGGTAACATGGCGCCGACGCGGGTCCCAACGATTACGATAATGCTCGCGCGCCGAAATCCACTCGAAGGAGATTCCGCATGATCGTGAAACAGATCGCCGCGGCGCTAGCCGCATTCGGTGTCGCCGGCCTGGCGCAGGCACAAACCGAAATCCAGTTCTGGCACTCCATGGGCGGCGCCCTGGGTGACAAGGTCGCCGAGCTCGCCAACAAGTACAACGCGAGCCAGAAGGACTACAAGGTGGTTCCGACCTTCAAGGGCACCTACCCCGAATCGATGACCGCGGCCATCGCCGCCTTCCGTGCGGGCAACGCGCCCCACATCCTGCAGGTCTTCGAGGTGGGCACCGCGACCATGATGGCCGCCAAGGGCGCGGTCGTGCCGGTGTACAAGCTGATGAAGGATGCCGACGAGCCCTTCAACCCGAAGGCCTACCTGGGCCCGGTCGCCGGCTACTACACCGACTCGAAGGGCAACATGCTGTCGTTCCCCTTCAACAGTTCCACGGCAATCTTCTACTGGAACAAGGACGCCTTCAAGAAGGCGGGCCTGGATCCCGAGAAGCCGCCGAAGACGTGGAAGGAAGTGGTTGCGGCCGCCGAGAAGCTCAAGGCCTCGGGGCACGCCTGCGCCTACACCACGTCGTGGCCGTCGTGGGTCCACGTCGAGAATTTCTCCGCCTGGCACAACGTGCCGATCGGTTCGAAGGAGAATGGCCTCGCCGGCCTGGACACGCAGTTCCAGATCAACACGCCGCTGCACGTGCGCCACCTCACGATGCTGCAGGACCTCGCCAAGCGCGGCATGTTCAGCTATGCCGGGCGCACCAACCAGGGCGGCGCCAAGTTCACCAGCGGCGAGTGCGCGATGCTGACCGAGAGCACCGGCGGCCAGGCCAACGTGCGCCGCGGCGCCAAGTTCGACTGGGCGGTCACGCAGATCCCGTACTGGGACGACGTGAAGGGCGCCCCGCAGAACGCGATCATCGGAGGTGCGTCGCTGTGGGTGATGGGGGGCAAGACCAACAACGCGTACAAGGGCATCGCCAAGTTCTTCGCGTTCCTGTCGCGCCCCGAGGTGCAGATGGAGTGGCACAAGGACACGGGCTACGTGCCGATCACGTACGCCGCCTACGACCTCACCAAGAAGAGCGGCTTCTACGACAAGAATCCCGGCGCCGAGGTAGCGATCAAGATGCTCGCCAACAAGCCGCCGACGGCGAACTCGAAGGGCCTGCGCTTCGGCAACTTCGTGCAGGGCCGCGAGGTGATCGAGGAGGAGATGGAGGCCGTGTTCTCGGGCAAGAAGGAGCCGAAAGCCGCGCTGGATGAAGCGGTGAAGCGCGGCAACGAG
>JBBQBW010000203.1:0-5638 GCA_038318025.1 Burkholderiales bacterium
CGGCCAGCCCAGCTTCGCCCACATGACCCTCAAGCGCCGCATGGCGGGCACGCCCGAGGCGGTGCAGAAATTCCTCGCCGACGTGTCCCGGACGGTGTCGAAAGCGGAGCGCGCCGAGGTGGAGGAGATGAAGCGCGCCAAGGCGAAGGAGCTCGGCAAGCCCGTCGCCCAGGTCGCGTTCGGGCGCTGGGACGTGCCGTACTACACCGAGCGCGTGAAGCAGGAGCGCTTCGCCGTCGACCAGGAGAAGCTGCGCAAGAACTTTCCGACCCAGAAGGCGGTCGAGTATTCGCTACTCATCGCGGAGACGCTCTACGGCATCAAGTTCGTCGAGGGCACGGCCCCGACGTGGCACCCGGACGTGCGCTACTACGAGATCTTCGACGCGGCGAGCGGCCGGTACCTGTCCAACACCTACTTCGACCTCTATGCCCGCGACGGCAAGCGCGGCGGGGCCTTCGCCGCGGGCGTGCGCCGCGCGAGCGTGCTCGCCGGGCGCAACCCGCAGTCGGTCCTGGTCACGAACTTCAACAGGGACGGGCTCAACCAGCGCGAGTTCGAGACGCTGCTGCACGAGTTCGGGCACGTGCTGCACGGCGTGCTCTCGCGCGCCGATTACCTGTCCCAGGGTGGTACGTCGGTGAAGCGCGACTTCGTCGAGGCGCCGTCGCAGATGTTCGAGGAGTGGATGCGCCGCGAGCAGCCGCTGGCGCTCTTTCGCAAGGTGTGCCCCGAGTGCCCGCCGCTGTCCGCGGATGAGATCAAGCGCCTCGACGGCGCGCGCAAGTTCGGCCAGGCCACCAACTACGCCCGGCAGTGGATGTACGCGAGCCTCGACATGGCCCTCTCGCTGGAGCCGCAGCCGGTGGCGCCGCTATGGAAGAGGCTCGAGTCGGCCACGCCGCTCGGCCACGTCGAGGGCACGATGAAGCCCGCCAACTTCAACCACCTGATGTCGGGGTACGCCTCGGGCTACTACGGGTACATGTGGTCGGAGGTGATCGCGATGGACCTGCTGTCGAACTTCGAGCGCGACATGCTCGATCCGAAGATGGGGGCGAAGTATCGCGACACCATCCTCGCGATGGGCGGGCAGGACGAGGAGATGAACCTGGTTCGTGCGTTCCTGGGGCGGGATCCGAATCCGAAGGCGTTCTTCGACGAGATCTCGGGGAAGCGGTAGCGGAATAATGGGGTCAGGTTACATTTCGACTCGGTGGCCAGCAGGCCACCTCTACAATCGAAATGTAACCTGACCCCATTATTCCCAGTGCTTCCCCCGCCCCTACGGCAGCTTGAGCGTCACCCCCGGCTGGATCACCGAGCGCGCGGTGAGGCGGTTCACGTGCATCAACGCATCGAGCGCGGTGTTGAAGCGCTGCGCGATCGAGTAGAGCGTGTCGCCCGCCCGCACCGTGTAGGTCCGCACGGCCGCAGTCGCATTCGATGCGGCGCGCCCCACCGCTCCCGTCGAGGCGGTAGGCAGGGAAACCGGGGCCGCCCGCGTCGGGGCGGCGGCGACCTTCGTGGACGCGACGGCCACGGGCTTCGCGGCCACCTGCGCGGCCGCACCCTTCATCGGCACCAGCACCGTGCCTGCGACCCGCAGGCGCCCCTTGCGGTCGAGCTTGAAGGCGTCATTGGCGCTCTTCACCTGCGCGGCCGCTACGCCATGCCGCTTCGCGATCGCGTCGAGCGACTCGCCGCGCTTCGCGTTGTAGGTGGTCCACGAGACCAGCGGCTGGTCGTAGTTCTCGAGGTTTTCCTTGAACGCGTCCGCCTTGTCCACCGGGAGCACGATGCCCGAGGAGGGGGCGGCGAGCGCGCGGTTGTGCGCGGGATTGAGCGCCACGAAATCTTCCTCGGACATGCCGGCCAGCTTCGCCGCCACCTTCACGTCGATCCTCGCCGGGGCCTGGACGGTGGTGAAGTAGGGCGCGTCGGGCACGCTCTCCAGCTCGATGCCGTAGGTGCCGGGGGCGAGCACGATGTTCTTCACCGCGATCAGCTTCGGCACGTAGTTGCGGGTTTCGGGCGGGAGCCTCAGGTTGAGGTAATCCGTGGGCAGCCCGCGCTTGCGGTTGAACTCGATGGCGCGGCCCACGCAGCCCTCGCCGCAGTTGTAGGCGGCGAGCGCCAGCTCCCAGCTGCCGAACATCGTGTGCAGGCGCTCGAGGTAGCTCAACGCGGCGTCGGTGGCGGCGACGATGTCGTTCCTGTTGTCGCGCCACCAGTCCTGGGTGAGGCCGTAGCTCTTTCCGGTGGAGGGGATGAACTGCCAGATGCCCGAGGCCTTGGCGCGCGACATGGCGCGCGGGGTGAAGGCGCTCTCGATCACCGGCAGCAGCGCCACCTCGGTGGGCATGTGGCGCTTCTCCACCTCCTCGACGATGTGGTGCAGGTAACGGCTGCCGCGGTTCACGAAGCGCTTGATGTACTCCGGGCGGGTCGAATACCACTCCTCGTGCTCGTGGACCAGTTGCGAATCGAGGGGCTCCATGATGAAGCCCACACGGATGCGGTGCCACAGGTCCGGGTCGGGCATCGGGACGTCGTCCGGGTCCTCGAACGCGGCCGGCAGGAGCGGGGCCCGGGGCGTGGCGGTGGGCGGGAACTGGGCGCCCGGCACGGGCGCGGCACCGAAGGCAGTGGCGGTGGCGAAGGCCGCCGCGAAGGTTGCGGCGAGCCGCAGGTAGCGCGTCAGGTCTCTCAACTTAATCCTTGTTTCGGTTGAGGTTTTTCGGACTGTAGTCGCGTGGCGGAAGGCCGTCAAGCCTACAGTGTCAGCGCGAACTCGCGCACCAGCGCGCCGGGCGTGCGCATCGACGTGGTCGAGCGCTCGCCGTAGGTGTCGCCGTCCGGGATCAGGTCGCGCTCCCGGGTGAGGGCCTCGAGCTGCTCGCCGAGCACCCGATAGGCCGTGTCGTCGAAACGCATCACGTTGAGCGGGGCCGCGATTCGACCGTCCTCGACCCAGAAAGATGCGAAGCGGGTCATGCCGGTCATGCGGCAGGCGGTACGGTCGGAGAAGTTGAGGTACCAGAGGTTGCCGATGAAAAGCCCGGTGCCCAGGGCCTTCAGGGCCTCGGATTCCGGCAGCGTTCCGGCGGCGAGGTCGAGCGACTCGGGCGTCTCGCTGGCGTTGGCGCCGTTGGTCGGCACGCCGTACTCGCGCGCCGAGCGCGGGCTCACCAGCGGCGCCGAGAGCCGTCCCGCCTCCACCAGGGACACCGCCGAGGGGCGCACGAACCCCTCGCCCTGGAAGCCCGCGGCGATGCCGGCGCCGGTGTTCTCGCGCAGCGTCACCAGCGGCGACAGGCGCTGGTCGTGGTCGGCCATGCGGATCAGCGCGCTTTGCTTGGTGTTGCGGCTCTTCAGGCCGAAGCCCGCCCACGACAACATGCCGAGGATCTCGGTCATCGCCGCGGGCGCGAGGAAGGCGCGGTAGCCACCGGGTGCCAGCTCCTTCGGTTTGTCGCCGAGGCGCGCGAGCTGCTCGCGCGCGAATGCCATGCGCGCATCGAACGTGGCGTCGTCCCACGCCTCGCCGGCGAAAGAGGACTTCACCGCCTTGTCGCGGTCGTGGTACAGGCACCAGCTGAAGTCGAAATTTTCCACGGCGTGCCAGTGACGGACGCCGAGCGAGCTGGAGAAGCCCTTGTGGATCGGCCCCGAAGCGTGGAAGCCCACCAGGTCCAGGCCCGCGCCGGCGGCGAGCACCCGGTCGATCACGTGGGCAGGATCGGGAAGCGCCCCGCGTCGTTCCGACACCGTCGGTGCGGCCGCGGTCTCCACCAGCAGGAACGGATCCTCGGGAATGTCGGCGATGCCGATGCGCAGCGTGTCGAGCAGGCCCGTCAGCGTCTCGCGGTCGGCATCTACGCGGCCCGTGAGCGTCACCGCCGCGTCGATGCGGCGCGTGCCCTCGATGAGGGTGAGGGTCCAGTTGACCTGCTTTACTCCCGTGGCCTGGCGCACGCGGCTCTGGTTGAAGCGGATGAAGTCGCTGTCCTCGGCCGACATGCGGGAGAGAATCACTTCGCCCGGCCGGGTGCGCGACTCGAGCGCGGTGGCGAGGGTCTCGAAATAGGTGCGCATCGCCTAGGCTTCCCCGCCGAACACGTCGACGCCGGAAAAGCGGCACGGCGGCGAGGCGTGGCCCACGCGGATCACCTGCGAGGGCTCGCCCTTGCCGCAGAAGGGCGTGCCGTTCACCACCAGCGTCGAGGCGTCGCCCACGCCCGTGAGGCAGCGCCAGAAGGTGGCGGAGATGCCGCGGTAGTTGGGGTTCTTCACCACCTCGGCCAACCTGCCGTCGCGGATCACCTGGCCCCACTCGCAGCCGAACTGGAACTTGTTGCGCGAGTCGTCGATGGACCAGGAGACGTTGGTCTCCATCATCACGCCGAACTTGACGCCCGCGATGAGCTCCTTCAGCGACGAAGTGCCGGGCTCGATGTTGAGGTTCGCCATGCGGTCGATGGGCGCGCGGTTCCAGGCCGACGAGCGCGTATTCGCGACCCCCTTCATGCCGGCGCGCTTCTGCGAGATCGAGCCACCCAGCGGGAGCTCCAGCATTCCGGCACGGATCACGTAGTGCTTCTCCGCGGCGAGGCCGTCATCATCCCAGCCGTAGGTCGCGAACTGCTCGGGGCGCGTGGGATCGTGGCTCACGTTGAGCAACTCGCTCCCGTAGCGATAGTTGCCGAACATGTCGAGCGTCACGAAGCTGGTGCCGGCGAAGTTGCGCTCGTCGCCCAGGATGCGGTCGAGCTCCAGGGGATGGCCGATCGACTCATGGATCTGCAGCATCATCTGGTTGGGCATCAGCAGCACGTCCATCGTGGCGCTCGGGCAGTTGGGCGCGGCGAGGAGTTCGAGCGCCCCTTCGGCCATGGCCCGGCCGCTGCCTTTCAACCCGAAGGCGTCGAGGACCTCGAGGCCTCCCTGGCGGCAGAAGCCGTTGTAGCGCCCGCCGTGGGAGCGGGTCTGGGTCTGGCCATCGGCATGGGCGGTGGCCGAGAGGTTGGGCACCATGAAGCGGAAGTGCTGCTCCACGGCGCCGCCATCGGCGGTGAAGTACGCCTGGTGGGTCGCGGTGGACCAGAGGTTCGCTTCCCAGTCGACGATGCGCGGGTCGAGGCGGCACTCGCGGGACTCGGCGGCAAGGAGGTCGTACTTGTCGCGGCGGGAGAGGGCGGCGGGATCGCGCTCGACCGGCGACTGGTAGCGGCCGGTGGCGCGCGGCATCTCGATCGTGCTGTAGTCCACGACGCTGCGCCCGGCGGTGAGCTGCGCGTAGCGGCGGGCGCGGTCGAGCGCCTCGGCGAGCCCGGAGCGGGAGAGGTCGCTGGTGGCGGCGTAGCCGAGGCCGCCCTGGTCGATCACGGTGACCATGGCGCCGCGCTGGGTGGCGAGTTGGGGCGGCTCGGCCACGTCCTGACGCACCGCCAGGTACTCGCTTGCTTCCTCGACGTAGCGCAGGGCGCAGAAATCGACCGCGGGGGCCGCTTGCCGGAAGTCGGCCTGGAGGGTCTCCACCATATGGGGGCCTTTCGAAACGAACCGGCCGCCAGGCAAGGCGGCCGAAGGCGCCTATTTTACCCCGGCCAGGGCGCGGATTTCCGGGGCGGTCATC
>JBBQBW010000204.1:0-5629 GCA_038318025.1 Burkholderiales bacterium
ACATCAAGGTATTCGAGGCCCTCCATCGCGATCGCGTGAACCTCAACAACAAGAAGATCCGCGAGGAATGGCTCGCCAAGAACGGCGTGGACGTGGCCAAGTACAACGAGATGGAAAAGTCGTTCTCGGTCTCGACCAAGCTGCAGCGCGCCAAGCAGCTCACCCAGGCGTACAAGGTCGACGGGGTGCCGCGCATCACCGTAAACGGCAAGTGGTACACCGCAGCCGAGCTCGCGGGCGGCAACAACCGCATCTTCCCGGTCGTCGACCAGCTGGTCGGCATGGCGCGCAGCGAGAACAACGCCGTTGCCCCCGCCGCCGCCCAGCCCGCGAAGCGCTGAACGCGTCTTCCTGACCGGCGCCTCGAGCGGCATTGGCGAGGCGCTGGCACGCCACTATGCCGCGCGCGGCGCCACCTTGGGGCTGGTGGCCCGGCGCGCCGACCGGCTGGCGCAGCTGGCCGAAAGCCTGGGCGCGACGGTCGAGACCTATCCCTGCGACGTGCGCGACCTGCCGGCGATGCGCGCGGCCGGCGCGCACTTCATCGCCCGCCACGGCGCGCCCGATGTCGTCATCGGCAACGCCGGCATCTCCCACGGCACCTCCACCGAGCACGAGGAAGACATCGCGGCATTCCGCGACATCCTGGAGGTGAACGTGATGGGGTTGGTGCACACGTTCCATCCCTTCGTGGCGGCGCTGCGCGCGGAGCGCCGCGGGCGCTTGGTGGGCATCGCCTCGGTCGCGGGCTTCCGCGGCCTGCCGGGCGCCACCGCCTATAGCGCCTCCAAGTCCGCGGCGATCAAGTACCTCGAAGGGCTGCGCGTGGAGCTGCGCGGCAGCGGAGTGGGCGTCACCACGCTCTGCCCCGGCTACATTGCCACGCCGATGACCGAGCGCAACCCCTACCGGATGCCGTTCATCCTCCCGGCCGGCGAAGCGGCGCGGCGATTCGTGCGCGTGATCGATGCGGGGCGAGCGTTCGCAACGGTGCCCTGGCAGATGGCGATCGTGGGCGCGTTATGGCGCGCGCTTCCCAACCCGATGTTCGACGCCGTCGCATCGCGCGGCGGGCGCAAGCCCCGCCGCGGCGACACCTAGAGCTGCTCGGTCTCGCTCTGGGCCGGGCGCCACACCAGCAGCCGGCGCTCCACCCGTCCCACCGCGAAATCGAGCACCAGGGCGAACACCGTGAGGACGATCATCCCGGCGAAGACCGTATTGATGTCGAACGCCCCCTCGGCCTGCTGGATGAGGTAGCCCACGCCGCGGGCGGAGCCGAGGTACTCGCCGACCACCGCCCCCACGAACGCCATGCCAACCGCGGTGTGCAGGCTCGAAAACACCCACGAGGTCGCCGAAGGCAGGTACACGTAGCGCAGCAGCTGCCGCCGGTTGGCGCCGAGCATGAGGGCGTTGTTGAGCACCACCGGGCTCACCTCCTTCACGCCCTGGTAGACGTTGAAGAACACGATGAAGAAGACCAGCGTCACCCCCAGGGCCACCTTCGACCAGATCCCCAGGCCGAACCACACCATGAAGATCGGGGCGAGGACCACGCGGGGCATGGCGTTCATCGCCGTGATGTACGGGTCCAGCAGCGCCGACGCGGTGGGTGTCAGCCCGAGCCAGAGGCCCACCGCGAGTCCCAGCACCGAGCCGATCACGAAGGCGAGCGCCGTTTCCTGCAACGTGACCCAGAGGTGCTCGTAGATGGCGCCGCCGACGAACCACTCCCAGATGACGCGGAACATCTTCACCGGCTCGCCGAAGAAGAAGGCGGCGCGATGGGGGTTATCCCAGACGATGGGCGGAATCAGCTCTGGCTGGGAAAGCAGCTGCCAGACCGCGAACAGGGCCACCAGCAGGGAGAGTTGCCAGAACCACAGCCGCCGCTTCACGCGCTCACCCGGTTGCGTGTCTGCGCATATCCTTTCAGCACCTCTTCCTTCATCGAGTGCCAGATCTTATCGTGCAGCTCGACGAAGCGCGGCGAGTGGCGGATCTCGGAGACGTCGCGCGGGCGCGGCAGGTCGATCTCGAATTCCCCGATCGGGCGCGCCGCCGGTCCCGCGGAGAGCACCACCACGCGATCGGACAGCGAGATCGCCTCCTCGAGGTCGTGGGTGATGAAAATGACGCTCTTCCGGTCGGCGTTCCACAGATCGAGCAGCTCGTTCTCCATCAATTGGCGCGTCTGGATGTCGAGCGCGGAGAACGGCTCGTCCATCAGCAGGATCGGCGGGTCGAGGATCAACCTCTGCGCCACCGCCGTGCGCTTGCGCATGCCGCCGGAAAGATGGTGCGGAAAGCGATCCCCGAAGCCTGCGAGGCCCACGCGCTCCAGCCACTGCTCGCCGCGGCTGCGCGCCTCCTCCGGCGACACCCCGCGGAACTCCAGGCCCGCGGTGACGTTGGCGAGGGCGCTCCTCCACGGCATGAGCGCCTCGGTCTGGAACATGTAGCCCGCCTGGCGATTGATGCCGGCGAGCGGTTCGCCGAGCACCCTGAGCGTCCCCGAGGACGGCTTGAGCAGCCCGGCGGCGACGATGAGGAGCGTCGACTTGCCGCACCCGGTGGGCCCCACCACCGAGACGAACTCTCCCGCACCGATCTCGAGAGACACGTCCTTCACGGCGGTGTACGAGGCCGCACCCCCGCGCCCGGTGAAGGAGCAGGTGATGTGGTCGAACTCGACAGCAATGGCGATGACCCTCTCCCCGGCCCTCTCCCAGGGGAGAGGGAGCACTTCAACGATACTTCGCAGCCGCCTTCTTCGCGAATGAGTTGTCGAAGGTGGCGCCGAGATCCATCTTGCCCGCGGCCTTCACCGAGGGCTCGAATTGGACCAGCACCTTGTAGACGTTCTCCGCGGCCTTCATCGACATCTGGCCGTCCTCCGAGTAGCCGATCATGTTCTTGAGAAGGCCCTCCTTGTAGAGCGAGGGATTGCCCGCCTTGTAGTTGTCGGGCATGAGGTCGACGATCTGCTGCGGCGTCGCCTTCGAGATCCAGCGGTTGGCCCGCACCATTGCGTTCACGACACCCTGAACCGTGTTGGGGTTCTTCTTCACGAACTCGTCCATCACGTAGATCACCGACGCGTGGTAGTCGCCGCCGTAGATGTCCTTCATCCCCTTCTCGGTGCGGCTGTCGGCTACCGCCACGAACTTGCCGGTGGACTCGAGCTGCGTGATCACGGGATCGAGATTGGAGATCGCGTCGATCTCGCCCTTCTCCAACGCCGCCACGGCGCCCGCCCCGGCGCCCACGCCGACGATCGAGACGTCGGTGGGCTTCAGGCCGTCCTTGGCGAGCAGGTTGTTCACGAACATGTTGGTGGACGAGCCCGGGGCGGTCACGCCGATCTTGAGGCCCTTCAGGTCGCGCCCGCCCCGGTACTTCGCCGCCTTCTCCTTCGGCAGCAGCAGGACGATCGAGCTGTAGCGCGCCTGCAGTACCACCGCCTTGATCGGTTGCTTCTTCGCGGCCATGTTGATGGTGTGCTCGTAGGCACCGGACACCATATCGGCGCTCCCGCCCACCAGCGCCTGCAGCGCGCGCGCGCCGCCGGGGAAGTCGGGGATTTCCACTTCGAGCCCCTCTTCCTTGAAATAGCCCTGGCGCTCGGCCACCGTGAGGGGCAGGTAATAGAAGAGGCTCTTGCCGCCCACGGCGATCGTGATCTTCTTCTTTTCCGGTGCCTGCGCCAGCGCGCCCGTCGCCACCAGCGCGCCCAGCAGCGCCGCCATCCACCGCGTCATGCGATTCATCCCAGCTCTCCTCGAGTTCGTTGCAATGTCGGCTAGAAACGCCAGCCCAGCTTGGCGGAGATCGTGCGGTTATCCCCCGCCTTCTCCGCTTCGACCGCGACGTTCACCGCGATCAGATTGAGGTTCACCCCGGCGAACATCCGCCCCTCGTTGTGTCGCACCTGATCGAGGAGGGAACCCGACACCGAGGCGAAAGTACGAACCGTTCCCGCGCCGGCGTAGGGCGTCACTACGGCGAAACGCTTTGAGACGACGATATCGAGCGCGGCAGTCGCCACCTTGAGGTCACCCAGGCCCGTGGCCTTGGTGCCCGACAGGCGCAGCGCCACGGCCGGGGTCGCGATGCCGTCGTTCACGATGGTATAGCGCAAATCCGCTCCGAACAACGCGGCGCTGACCTCGCTTGCCCCGGCGACGAAGGCGCCGATGTCGAAGCCTCCCGGCAAGCCCTTGTAGACGTGCAGCTTGGGAATGGTCAGGTGCGAGGGGCTGCTGGCCCCGGCGAGGCGGAACAGGCCCGAATTCTCGATCGACGTGCTGGACACCTCGAGGCCGACGTCGAAGCCGGTGAGGCCGAGGGCCGTGGCAGGTGTGACGCCCTTGTACGAGAACGCCGCTCCGAGGTCGGCGGCGACGCGGCGCAACTCGTCCTGGGCGAGCGCGCCCACCGACGGGAAATCCGACGCTGCCGACGGCAGGGCGAACGCGGCGAGCGCCGCCGCCAGGGCGCGCCTCACTGCGCCCGCACCGATTCGGGGGGCTCGTGAAGCTCGAGCGTCTGCCCGGCCTTCATCACCTGGCCCGGCACTTCGTGCCCCACCACCAGTGGAATGCGGCGCGCGACCGCGAGCAGCTTCGCCAGGTCGATGCGCGTGTCATAACCCATGTCCTCGAGCATGTTCACCATGTCCTCGGTGCAGATGTTGCCGGTGGCCCCCGGCGCGAACGGGCACCCGCCGAGCCCGCCCAGCGACCCGTCGAAGGAGCGCACGCCCGCCTCGATTCCCGCGACGACGTTGGCGAGGCCCATGCCGCGGGTATTGTGGAAGTGCAGCGTGTAGTAGGTGTCGTCGGGGGCCGGGAACTCGCGCAGCACCTTGGCCGTGAGGTCGCGCACCTGGCGCGGGTTGGCCATGCCGGTGGTGTCGCCGAACGAGATGCCGTCAAAGCCCGCGTTGCGGAAGGTCTCGACGAAGCGCAGCACCGCGTCTTCCGACACGTGCCCCTCGAATGGGCAGCCGAACGTCGTCGACAGGCTCATCGTGATCTTCATCCCCGCCTCGTGCGCCACCTTCACCATCGTGGGGAGCTCGGCAAGCGACTGCTCGTGGGTGCGGTTGATGTTGGCACGGTTGTGCGTCTCCGAGGCGGACACCACGCCATTCACTTCGTCCGGGCGACGCGAGGCGGCGGCGGCATTCTGCGCGCCGCGGATATTCGGCACCAGCGCCACGTAGACCACGCCGGGAACGCGCTCGATTCCGGCCAGCACCCCCTCGGCATCGGCCATCGCGGGGACGGCCTTGGGCGATACGAACGAGGTGACCTCGATCTTGTGCAGGCCGGTACGGGCGAGCTGGTTCACCAGCTCCACCTTCGTCGCCGTGGGGATGAAGTTCGTCTCGATCTGGAAGCCGTCTCGGACGGCGACGTCGTTGATGTAAAGGCGCATCGTGGGCAAGGGCGGGGCGAAGCCGATTCTACCGCGCCACGTGGACCACGCCCCGGAACCGGGCCGGGCGGAGCCTGTCCCTCCCAGGACGACTTCGCGAAGGCGCCGCTGGCGCCGTTCGCTCGAAGCCTGTCCAAGGAGACAACCATGTCACGCCGCCCCCTTTTGATTCTTTCCCTGCTGG
>JBBQBW010000205.1:0-5603 GCA_038318025.1 Burkholderiales bacterium
CGGTACGCCGGGCGAGAGCACCAGAACGTTCGGCGTGGTCACCATCAACACGACCGGATCGAAATCTCGCATCGCGTCGTACGCGAGCGTGCGGTAGAGCGTCGGATTGATGCCGTGGGTGGTGTTGGTGGCGAGGAAGAAAGTGTAGCCGTCGGGCGCCGACCTGGCGGCCACCTCGGCACCGATGTTGCCGCCGGCACCGGTACGATTCTCGATCACCACCGGCTGGCCCCACTTCCTGCCCAGCTCCTGGCCCACGATGCGCGCCAGCGAATCGGTGAAGCCGCCGGCGGAGAACGGTACGATGATGCGCACCGCCTTCTCCGGGTACTGCGCGTGCGCGGCCGTGGCGAGTGCCAGCGACAGCGCGGCGGCGAGCGAACGCAATCCTTTCAAGGTTTCCAGCATGTCTGTCCTCCAGCGACGTTCCGGTTAGGATCAATACGAGCGCGGCATCCCCAGCACGTGCTCGCCCAGGTACGACAGGATCAAATTAGTGGAGATCGGCGCGATCTGGAAAAGGCGGGTGTCGCGCCACTTGCGCTCGATGTCGTACTCGCGCGCGAAGCCGAACCCGCCGTGGGTCTGCATCGCCGCCTCGGCCGCGTGCCATGACGCTTCCGACGCGAGCAGCTTCGCGATGTTGGCCTCCTCGCCGCAGTCCTGGCCGGCCGCGAAGAGCGCTGCGGCGCTGCGGTTCACCAGGTCCGCGGCGCGCAACTCCGCGTAGGCGCGCGCGATCGGGAACTGCACCCCCTGGTTCTGGCCGATGGGGCGTCCGAACACCACGCGCTCGGTCGCATAGGCCGAGGCCTTGCGGATGAAGAAGCGCGCGTCTCCCAGCGCCTCCGAGGCCACCAGGATGCGCTCGGCGTTCATGCCGTCCAGGATGTAGCGGAAGCCGCGGTTCTCCTCGCCGATCAGGGTCGAGGCGGGGATGCGCAGCCCATCGAAGAAGAGCTCCGTCGTGTTGTGGTTGATCATCGCCGGCAGCTTGCGGACCTCGAGGCCGTGGCCGACCGCGTCGCGCACGTCGATCAGGAACACCGAGAGCCCGTCGGACTTTTTCGTGCACTGGTCCACGGGCCTGGTGCGCGCGAGGAGCAGCATGAGGTCGGTGTGCAGGGCGCGGGAGGTCCAGACCTTCTGCCCGGTGACGACGTATTGATCGCCGTCGCGTACCGCGCGGGTCTGGAGCTGCGTGGTGTCGGAGCCGGTGGTGGGCTCGGTCACGGCGAAGGCCTGCAGGCGCAGCCGCCCCGCGGCGATCTCCGGCAGGTACCTCTGCTTCTGCCCGGCGCTGCCGTGGCGCAGCAGTGTCCCCATGATGTACATCTGCGCGTGGCAGGCGCCGGCGCTGCAGCCCGAGGCATGGATCTCCTCGAGGATCACCGCGGCCGCGCGTAGCGGCAGCCCGGAGCCGCCGTACTCCTCGGGGATGAGGGCGGCGAGGTATCCCGCGTCGGTGAGCGCGTTCACGAACGCGTCGGGATAGCCCTGCCGGTCCTCCAGCTCGCGCCAGTACGCGCCCGGGTAGCCGGCGCAGATCGCACGCACGCTCTCGCGAATTTCCCGATAGTCCTCGCCAAGGACGAGTTGCGTGATGTCCTGCGTCTCGACGGAGTCAGGCATGGACGTAGTTCTTCGGAAGTCCCGCGCGCGAGAGGGCGCCGTGGAATTGCTCCCCCGCGAGGCTCGCCTCGACGAAGCGGCGCACTTCGATCAGGCGCTCCAGGTTCACGCCGGTGGCGTAGCCCATGGACTCGAGGAGGAACACCAGGTCCTCCATCACGATGTTGCCGCTGGCGCCCGGCGCATAGGGACAACCGCCCAGCCCGCCGAGGGAGGCATCGAAGCGATCGATTCCGGCGTCGAGCGCCGCCACGACATTTGCGAGCCCTACCCCACGGGTATCGTGGAAGTGCGCCCAGATCGGGATCGGTCCCAGCGCCTTGCGCGCTGCGGTGAACACGCGCCGCACCGCTGCCGGGTTGCCGTAGCCCACGGTGTCGGCGATCGCGATCTCGTCGGCGCCGAGCTTGCGGACCTCCAGCGCGATCTCCATCACGCGCGCCTCGGCAACGGGGCCCTCGATGGTGCAGCCGAAGGCGGTGGCGAGCCCGCCGCAAAGGACCGGCCGCTCGCCGGCGGGCAGCGTGCGCGCGAACTCCACGATGCGCCCGAAGTCGGCGAGCGACTCGGCCACCGAGCGGCGCACGTTCGACTGGTTGTGGCCCTCGCTCACCGAGAGCACGTAGTTGAGCTTGCGCGCCCCGGCAGCGGCCGCGAGCTGCGCGCCCTTGAGGTTCGGGATCAGCACCGAGACCTCCAGCCCGGGAATGGCGCGGCACCCTGCCACCACCTCGGCGGCATCGGCCATCTGCGGCAGCAGCCTGGGCGGCACGAACGAGGCCACTTCGATCTGCCTCACACCCGCGGTCGCCTCGCGCCGCGCCCACTCGACCTTCGCCGCCGTCGGCAGGATGGTGCGGATGCTCTGCAAGCCGTCGCGCAATCCCATCTCGCGCACTATCGCCTTCTGTCCCATTGCCGCTCCTAGCGCCCCTTGAACCCGGGTTTGCGCTTCTCGTTGAACGCGTTGATCCCTTCGCGCCGGTCTTCGGTGGAGATCATCCGCTCGTAGGCCTGGACCTCGAAGTGCAGGCCCGAGGCGAGATCCATCTGCAGGCCGTAGTGGATCGATTTCTTCGCCTGGCGCACGGAAATCGGCGCGTTCCCGGCGATGCGGCTCGCGACCTCCATGACGGCGCCCATCAGGTCGCCCGGTGCATGCACCTCGTTCACCATCCCCCAGTCGAGCGCCTGCTGCGCCGTGAACGGGGTCCCGGTGAGGATCACCTGCTTCGCGCGCCGCTCGCCCACGGCGCGCGGCAGGTTCTGGGTTCCGCCGCCGCCCGGCATGATGCCGATGGTGACCTCGGTCAACGCGAACTTCGCTTCGCTCGAGGCGAAGATGAAGTCGCACGCGAGCGCGAGCTCGCAGCCCCCGGCGTAGGCCGCGCCGTTCACCGCGGCGATCACTGGTACCGCGCAGTCCATGACGGCGTAGTAACCCTCCTCGAAGATCGCGTGCTGCAGCCGCCACGCCTCATCCGACATCCCCTTGCGCTCCTTCAGGTCGCCGCCGGAGCAGAACGCCTTGTCGCCGGCGCCGGTGATGACGATGCAGCGCAGCTCGCCGGGGGTGAATTTGAGGGGGACGAACAGGTCGCGCAGCTCGCGGCCCATCTGCGTGTTCAGCGCGTTGCGCACATCCGGCCGGCTGAGCGTCACCAGCAGCATCCCCGGCGCGGGCTCGGTGAGGGCGAGCGCCTGGTAGTCGGGCCGCGTCACAGGCGTGCCTCCAGGGCAGAGGATTCGAACACCGTGTCGTTGTCCGCGCCGAGCGCGGGGGGGGCGATGCGGAACGGGAGCCGCTCGCCGTCGAAGCGCAGTGGCAGGCTCATGAGCGACATGGCGCCATCGCCCACCGGCCGCACCATGTCGAGCGCCCGGGTCTGGGGATGGGCGAGCACCTCGCTCACCTTCTGCAGGGGTGCCGCCGGAACACCCGCGGCATCGAGCCGCTGGAGCCAATGCTCCGCGGGGCGGGTCGCCACGACCTCGTCGATCATCGTGTTGAGGGCCTCGCGGTGCTGCACGCGCAATGCATTGCTCCCGAAGCGCGGATCGGCGATCCATTCGGGGTTTCCCACGACAGCGCACAACTTCCGGAACAGCGAGTCGTTGCCGGCCGCGATCACCAGGTAGCGGTCGGATGCGCGATAGGCCTTGTACGGGACGATCATGGCGGCCTCGGACCCGCTGCGTCCCGGATCGCGTCCCGAGGCCATCTGCAGGGCGACTCCAACCGTCATCCATGAAAGCGAAGTCTCGAAGAGCGAGGTATCGACGGTGCAGCCCGCGCCGGTGCGATGGCGCTGCTCGAGCGCGGCGAGGATACCGATCACCGACCAGAGGCCGGCGCCGATGTCGACGATGGAGGGGCCGACGCGCACCGGCGGACGTTCCTCCTCGCCGGTGATGCTCATGATGCCGCCGAAGGCCTGCATCAGCGGGTCGTAGCCGGGCCGGTCGGCGAGCGGTCCCCGGGAGCCGAAGGCGCCGAGGTTGCAGTAGATGAGGCGCGGGCTTTGCGCGCGCAGCCCCTGGTCGAGGCCGAATTTCTCCACCAGCCCGGGGCGCAGGTTCTGCAGCACGACGTCGGCCTGCGTGACGATGAGGCTGCGCAGTCGCGCGTTCTCCTCCGGGTCCTTCAGGTCCACGGTGACCGACTGCTTGTTGCGGTTGAGGCTCTGGAACGTGGCGGACGACCCGTGCCAGAAGGGCGGACCCCACGAGCGGGCGTCATCGCCGGCGCCGGGATTCTCGACCTTCACGACGCGCGCACCCAGGTCGCCGAGGGCCTGGCCTGCGAACGGCGCGGCCACGCTGTGACCCAGCTCGACCACGGTGATGCCTGAGAGGGGAAGTCCCATTCGGGAGGGGTATCGGCGGCGGGAGAACCAGTCTAGGACGGCGCCACGGCCCTGTCAATGAAACGTTTCATTAGTCGCGCCGCGGCATTTTTCAGATGCTGGCGGCTTGTCTTCGGCGCGGGGCGGAAGCAGACTGTTGAAACGTTTCCCCTTTTGCCCGCCGACCCGCCCATGCCCCGGAAGCAAGCCACATCATCCGCCCCCCGCCCCACCATCGTGGACGTCGCGCGCAAGGCGGGGGTGTCGCTCGGCACGGTGTCGCGCGTCATCAACGAGAAGGAATCGGTGCGCCCGCAGATGCGCGAGCGCGTGCTGGAGGCGGCGCGCAGCCTCGGTTACGTGCCAAACTTCGCCGCGCAGAGCATGCGCCGCCAGTCCACCAAAGTGGTCGGCCTCATGGTGTCGGACGTCTCGAACCCGCTCTTCGCCTCCGAGGTGAGCGCCACCGAGGAGGTGCTGGCGCGCAGCGGCTACAACATGGTGCTCACCAACAGCCGGGACCGGCCCGAGACCGAGAGCGCCATCATCACGCTGTTCCAGCGCCGGCGCTTCGACGGCATGATCGTGACACTGAGCCGCGAGGACGATCCGACCATCCTCAAGCTGCTGTCGAGCTCGACGATGGCCATCGTGCTCCTCGAGCGCGAATGCAAGCTGCCCCTCGATACCGTCGCGACCGACCACTATTCGGGCTCGCTTCAGGCGACGCGCTACCTGCTCGACCTCGGGCACCGGCGCATCGGCCTGGTCACCGTGACCCAGGCGGCGCTGCCCGGGCGCGCACGCGGGCTCGCCTATGCCGCCGCCCACAAGAAGGCCGGAGTCGGGGTGGATCCCTCGCTCACCTCGTTCGACGGGTTCCTGCCCGACGCCGGCTACCACGCCGCCTATCGCATGCTGGTGGGACCGAAGCCCCCTACGGCGATCATCGCGGGGGCGAACCAGATGCCTGGAGTGCTCAAGGCCGTGCGCTCGTTGAAGATTTCGGTGCCCAGGCGGCTCTCGCTCATCACCATCGGCGATACCGACGTCGCGAGCCTGCACCAGCCCCCGCTTACCGCCGTGCGTTGGGAGCTGCAGAAGGTGGGTGCCGCAGCGGCGGAG
>JBBQBW010000206.1:0-5578 GCA_038318025.1 Burkholderiales bacterium
CGCGCTCGACGAGGCGGGCTACCCCCGCGCGCTGCCGCCCGGCGCGCGCGCGCCCGCGCCTTCGCCCGCCGTCCCCGATCCGCAGCCGGCCGCCAGCGCGCCGCCGGCGCCCGAAGCCGCCAAGTAATGCGCGAGTGAAGATCGCGACCTGGAACGTCAATTCGCTCCGGGTCCGCCTCCCGCACCTCCTCGATTGGCTCGCGGCCCATTCGCCCGACGCCATCTGCCTCCAGGAAACCAAGTGCGAGGAGGCGACCTTCCCGGCCGACGAGCTGCTGGCCGCGGGCTACTGCAGCGTCCACCATGGGCAGCGCACCTACAACGGAGTCGCCATCTTGTCGCGCGCGGCGGGTGCCGGCGTGTGCCGCGGCATTCCCGCGTTCGCCGACGAGCAGAGCCGGGTGATCGCGGCGGATTTCGAGGGCGTCCGGCTGGTGAGCGTCTACGTGCCCAACGGCCAGAGCGTGGGCTCCGACAAGTACCAATACAAGCTGCGCTGGTTCGCGGCCCTCGAGGCGTGGCTCGCCACGGAGCTCGCGGCGCATCCGCGCCTCGCGGTACTCGGGGATTTCAACGTGGCCCCGGAGGAGCGGGACGTGCACGATCCCGCGGCCTGGGCGGGGCAGGTGCTGTTCAGCGAGCCCGAGCGCGCGGCGTTGCGGCGCGTGGCGGCGCTGGGGTTCGCCGACGCCTTCCGCCTCTTCGAGCAGCCGGAGCGCTCGTTCACGTGGTGGGACTACCGGATGAACGCCTTCCGCCGCAAGATGGGATTGCGCATCGACCACGTGCTGCTCTCGCCCGAGCTCGCGCGGTCCTGCAGCTCGTGCACGATCGACATCGAGCCGCGCAAGCTCGAGCGCCCCTCGGACCACGCCCCCGTGGTCTGCGAGCTCGCGGTATAGCGTGGCGCTGACGCGACCCCAGGCCGCGCAAGCCGCGCGGAGCGAGCGGCTGCGCGCCTATGGTGTCGCCCCGGGCGCCCCCCCGTTGCCCGCGCTCGACGAGCTGGTGCGGCGCGCCCGCGAGGTGGGCGGCTTCGCCATCGCGTGGATCTCGTTCCTCGATGCCAACGCCGAGCGGCTGCACGCGCGCCACGGCGTCGACTTCGATACGCTCGGGACGGGGCGCGCCTTCGGCCTGGCCACCGCCGGCGAGCCGCGATTCGTCGACGACGCCGCCCGGGGGGAGTGGTCGGACCACCCTCTCGTGGCCGGACCGCCCCACGCGCGCATGGTCGCCGTGCTGCCGCTCGTGGCGGGCGATGGGCTGCTCTTTGGCACCCTCACCGTGATCGACCCGCGTCCCCGGAGTCTCACGCCCGAAGAACGTGCCGCGCTCGGCAACATCGCGGGGTTCGCCCTCGCGCGCCTCGAGGCGCGTCGCGACCAGGCCAGCGCGGCGCGGGGTGCGGCCACCCGCGAAGCGCTGGAGAGCGAACGCGCCTTCTCCCGCGCGGTGATCGAGAGTCTCGGCGGCGCCTTCTACCTGGTGTCCGCCGCCGGCGTGGTGGTGCGATGGAACTCGATCTTCGCCGCCGCTATCGGCTACCCCGACGCCGAGGTCGCGGCGATGCGCCCGGCCGACTTCATCTCCCCACGCGACCGCGCGGAGGTCGAGGCCGGCATCGCGGCGGTGTTCCAGGGGCGCGAGGTCGCCATGGAGGCCGAGATCGTTGACCGTGCCGGCAACGTGCGTCCGTTCGCGCTCACCGGCAAGCCCGTCACATTGGGCGGGGAGACCTTCATGCTGGGCGTGGCGCGCGACATCACCGCGAGGAAGCGCGCGGAGCAGCAGACCGCGCGCGCCAAGGAGCGGCTCGACCTGGCGCTCGCGAGCTCCAACCTGGCCCTCTGGGATTGGGACCTCGCCCAGTCGCGGGTCTACTTCAACGAGAACTGGGCGCAAATCCTCGGCGACACGCCGCGGGAGTCCACCTTCGCCGGCGACCAGGTGCTCGACCTCACCCACCCCGACGACCGCGAGGTGTTCCGCGTGGCCCTCGGCAACGCCGCACGGGGCGTGAGCGAGGAGTTCGACTGCGAGTATCGCGTGCCCAACGCCGCGGCCGAGTGGATCTGGGTGCATTCCCGCGGCAAGGTGACACACAAGGACGCGACCGGACGTGCGATCCGGATGACCGGCACTTCCACCAACATCACCAAGAGGAAGCGCGCCGAGGAGCGCGCCGAGTACCTCGCCACGCGGGACGCGCTGACGGGACTGCCCAACCGCGTCCTCCTCCACGACCGCCTCGAGCAGGGAGTGGCCAACGCGGCGCGGCACGGCTCCGGGTTCGCCTTCATGTTCATCGACCTCGACCGGTTCAAGACCATCAACGATTCCCTCGGCCACCACGTGGGTGACGAGCTCCTGAAAGGGGTCGCGTCGCGGCTGCTGGCCTGCGTGCGCGCCACCGACACCGTGGCGCGGCTGGGGGGCGACGAATTCGCGGTGATCCTCGAGAACCTTGCCGGCTCCGGCGACGAGGGCGCGCAGCAGGTGGCGGAGAAGATGATCGAGGCGATGGCCGCACCGATGCTGGTGGAGGGCCAGACCCTCAACACCTCGTGCTCGATCGGCATCAGCCTCTACCCGGCCGACGGCCGCGACAGCGGCACGCTGATGAAGAACGCCGACGTCGCGATGTATTTCGCCAAGGGCAAGGGGCGCAACAACTACCAGTTCTTCTCGCGCGAGATGAACGCGCGCGCCCAGGAGCGCCTGTCGGTCGAGAATTTCCTGAGGCTCGCTTTGCGCCGCCACGAGCTGGTGCTGCACTACCAGCCGCGCATGCGGGTCGCCACGGGCGAGCTGGTGGGGGCGGAGGCTCTGGTGCGCTGGCAGCATCCGCGCCGCGGACTCCTGCCGCCGGGCAAGTTCATCGACGTGGCCGAGGATTCCGGCCTTATCGTGCCGATCGGCGAATGGGTGATCGAGACCGCGTGTGCACAGGCCGCCGCCTGGCAGGACAAGCGGCCCGGGATGCGCATGTCGGTCAACCTCTCGGTGGAGCAGGTGATCGACGGCGAGCGCCTCTATGCAGCGGTCGCGGATTCGCTGCGCCGCTCGGGGCTGGATCCAGAGCTCCTCGAGCTGGAGCTCACCGAAAGCCACCTGATGCAGGAGATCGAGGAGAAGGCGGCGCTGCTGAACCGCCTGGGCGCGCTGGGGGTGGGCATCGCCATCGACGACTTCGGCACCGGCTACTCGTCGCTGTCGTACCTCAAGAAGCTGCCGGTGGACGCGATCAAGATCGACAGCTCGTTCGTGCGCGACATCGGCGCCGATCCCAACGACGAGGCGATCATCCAGGCGATCCTCGCCATGGCGCACTCGCTGCGGTTGTTGGTGGTGGCCGAGGGCGTGGAGTCGGCGGCGCAGCTGGACGCGCTGCGGGCGCTCGACTGCGACGAGTTCCAGGGCTTCTTCGAGAGCCCCGCGCTTGCGGCTGCGGATTTCGCAAAGCGATACCTCGCCTGACTGTGTGATTCATTTCTGCCGCAAAGCGGGGATTCCAGCTAACGGCACCACAGAGGAACACAGAGGGGTCCAGAGGAAGGGAGAGTCCGATCATGACCAATTGCGATGGTTGCCCGCGCCAACAGCCGCCTTCGTGCGCAGATGCTGAGTGAGTTCGCCAGCCGGCATCCGTTCAGCCAGCTGCTTCTTGAGCTGGCCGACCAGGCCCGACTCGCCCAGCAGGCTCTCGGCGTCCTTGCCCTTCACGTGCGCCAGCAACTGGTCCAGCAACTCGTCCGAAAACGGTCCCTTGGGCTTGCGCTTCCTCGACTTCTTGGGTGCGGACTCGTCGGTCATCTCCCGGCTCCTCTAGCGTCATGATGACCTCACACACAAAATTCCGGATACGCCCCCCGAGCTTTCCTCCGTGGACCTCCGGTGTCCTTGGTGAAAGCAATGCTCGCCGGTCCTCGCGCTGCTCGCGCCACTGTGACTTCCGGCCTCGCACACAAAAATACTGATACGCCCGATCTCGTGGCTTGCGGTGGCGTCACCAAGGACACGATCACCTTCCATGTTTTCCTCTGTGCCCCTCTGTGCTCCCCTGTGTCCTCGGTGGTGCCGTTAGCCTGGGTTCCGGCGCAAGGCGCCGGGTCAATCCTTGGTATCGATCTTCAGGTCCTGCACCTTGCGCGTGAGCGTATTGCGCCCGATGCCCAGCAGGCCCGCGGCCTCGATGCGCCGCCCGCCGGTGTGCTGCAGCGCCTTCGTGATCAGCACCGACTCGAAGTCGCGCGTGAGGAGGTCGGCGATGCCGGTCTCGCCGCGGGCGAGGCGGCCGGCCACCTCGCGCTCGAGCACCCGCCGCCAGTCGCCGTCCCCGGAGCCGCCCGACGGACCTTCGCCGCGGACTTCGGGCGGCAGGTCCTTCATGTCGACGACCTGGCCCGGCGCCATCACCGTGATCCAGTGGCACAGGTTCTCCAGCTGGCGCACGTTGCCGGGCCAATCCTGGGTGGAGAGGAACTGCAGCGCGCCCTCGGAGAGCCGCTTGCCCTCCACGCCCAGGTCGCGCGCGCTCTTGGCGAGGAAGTGGCGCACCAGCATCGCGATGTCCTCGCGCCGCTCGCGCAGGCTCGGCAGCCGCAGCCGGATCACGTTCAGCCGGTGGTAGAGGTCCTCGCGGAACAGCCCCTGCTTCACCCGCGCCTCGAGGTCCTGGTGGGTGGCGGCGATCACGCGCACATTGGCCGCCATCGGCGTGTGGCCGCCCACGCGGTAAAACTGGCCGTCGGAGAGCACGCGCAGCAGGCGCGTCTGCAGGTCCTGGGGCATGTCCCCGATCTCGTCGAGGAAGAGGCTGCCGCCCTCGGCCTGCTCGAAGCGCCCGCGCCGCATCGCCTGGGCGCCGGTGAAGGCGCCGCGCTCGTGGCCGAAGAGCTCGCTCTCCAGCAGGTCCTTCGGGATCGCAGCGGTGTTGATGGCGATGAAGGCGCGTGACGCGCGGGGGCTGTGGCGATGCAGGGCGCGCGCCACCAGCTCCTTGCCGGTGCCCGACTCGCCGGTGATCATCACCGTGGCGTGGGATTGCGACAGGCGCCCGATCGCGCGGAACACCTCCTGCATCGCCGGGGCCTGGCCGAGGATCTCCGGGGCCTGGGCGTCGACAGGCAGGGACTCCACCTGGCGGCGGCTCTCGTCCAGCGCCCGGCGCACCAGCTCCACCGCGTGATCGACGTCGAAGGGCTTGGGCAGGTACTCGAAGGCGCCGCCCTGGAACGCGGCCACCGCGCTCTCGAGGTCGGAATAGGCGGTCATGATGATCACCGGGGTCGCCGGCAACCGGGCCTTCAGCTGCTGCATGAACTCCAGGCCCGAGGCGCCGGGCATGCGGATGTCGCTCACGACGACCTGCGGAGATTCGCTGGCGAGGTTGTCGAGCGCCTCCTGAACCGCGCCGAAGGTGCGGTGCTCGATGCCCTCGCGCGTGAGCGCCTTCTCGAACACCCAGCGGATGGAGCGGTCGTCGTCAATTATCCAGACGGGATTCATTCGCGAAAACCTTTCCAGCGATCGCTCCCTCTCCCCTGGGAGAGGGTTGGGGAGAGGGTCGGCGTCC
>JBBQBW010000207.1:0-5565 GCA_038318025.1 Burkholderiales bacterium
GGCGTTCTCCATCGTGTTCTGCTCCCCCGACGCCGAGCGCCTCGGGCGTGCCCGTGAGCGCCTCGCGCCGCTTGCCGCGGCGAGCGGGTCGGAATTGCTGCCGGTGCTCGCGCCCCGCTCCCTCGCCGCCGCGTACAACGAGGGTGCCCGCAGCGCGCGCCATTCGCGGCTCCTCTTCATCCACGACGACGTGGCCTTCCTCTCGCCCGCCCCCCTCGAGCGCCTCGTGGAAGCGCTCGCGGACGGCGACGTCGTCGGGGTGGCGGGGAGCGAGCGCGCCACCGGCCCCGCGGTGCTGTGGTCGGGCCACCCCTACCTGCACGGCTGGGTCAGTTATCCCGCGGAAGGGCGCGAACAGAGTTCTCCCTCTGCGTTGGGAGAGGGCCGGGGAGAGGGTGACCTGCACGGTTTCGAGGCCGCGCCGCTCAGCCTGCGCACCGGGCGTATTTCCGGCATCGTGACCCTGGACGGCCTGCTGCTCGCGATGCGGCGCGAGGTGGCGCTTGAAGTGGGTTTCGACGCTGATACGTTCGATGCCTTTCACTTCTACGACCTGGACTTCTGCGTGCGCGCCCACGCCGCCGGCAAGCGCCTCGCGGTGACCACGGACGTGCTGGTGCTCCACGATTCACGCGGCGGCTTCGGCGCCGACTGGCAGCGCTATCGCGAGCGCTTTTCGCGCAAGCACCCGGAGCTCGCGGCACCCGCCGGTGCGCCCCATTGGTACGGCGCGCGCCTTCCCGACGCCGCGCGCTTGCGGGCGTTCTACCAGGCCCTGCGCGAGCTTGCGGCCCTGGAGGCGGCATGAGCAGCGGCGAAACCCTGATCCGGCTGGAAGGCGTGGGCAAGGACTATCCCCGCGCCACCAGCGCTCGCCAGCGTTTCAGCGCGCTCGCCTCGGCGCTGCTGGGGCGCTCCCTCGGCTCGCGCTTCACGGCGCTGGACGGTATCGACCTCGCGGTGCGCCGCGGCGAGTCCCTCGGCGTCATCGGCGAAAACGGCGCCGGAAAGTCGACGCTGCTGAAGGTGATCTCGAAGGTGGTGAAGCCCACGCGTGGCGCGGCCGAGGTCCATGGCCGCGTGGCGGCGCTCCTCGAGCTGGGCAGCGGCTTCCACCCCGACTACACCGGGCGCGAGAACATCATGCTGTCCTCGGCGCTGGTGGGCCTTACGCGCCGCGAGATGCTGTCGCGCGTGGGCGCGGTGATCGAGTTCGCCGACATCGGCGAGCACATCGACGAGCCGATCCGCCATTACTCTTCTGGCATGGTGGTGCGCCTCGGTTTTGCCGTCGCCACCGCCATGCGCCCCGACGTGCTCGTCACCGACGAGGTGCTGGCGGTGGGGGACGAATCGTTCCAGCGCAAATGCGTGCAGTGGGTGGAGGGATACCTGCACGACGGCGGCACGCTGCTGCTCTGCTCCCACAGCATGTTCCACATCCAGACCCTGTGCCGCCACGCGCTGTGGCTCGACCACGGGCGCGCGCGCGCCTATGGCGAGAGCTTCGACGTGACGCGCGACTACCTCGTCTGGCACCACGAGAAGACCGGGGCCGCGAAAGTCGTCGAGGAAGAGCACCCGCCGCCCGCGGGCAACATGCCGCGCATCCTCGCCACCTGGCTCGAGCGCGAGGACGGCAGCCGCGCCGGCGAGTTCGACATGGGCGAGACCATGATCTTCCGCGGCGTGGCCTTCGAGCCCGACGACCGCCCGCCCACGATCCTGATCGGCGTGGTGCGCGCCGACGGCACTCCGGTCTTCGGCACCCACTCCAACGACACCGCCTACCGCCCGAACCGCCTGGCGCCGCAGACCTTCGGCTTCACGGTGCGCTTCCCGCGGCTGAACCTGCTGCCGTCCAAGTACGCGCTGCGCGCCCACGCGCTCGATCCCGAGGGCCTGCGCCAGTTCGACACCGTCAAAGCGGAATTCCTGGTCTCGGGCCGCTCGCGCGACTACGGCGTGGCGCGCCTGGAGCACGGCTGGGAGGCGCTCGAAGCGCTGCCGCCGGACATCGCGACGTGAGCGCCTTCTTCGTCGAGCAGGCCCGGCGCATGCTCGCGGCGCGCGACCTGCCCGGTGCGCTGGAGGCGTGCCGCCGCGCGGTCGCCGCGCCGGGCGCCGATCCCGAGGCGTGGTTCATCAAGGGCACGGTGGAGCTCGCGCTGCAGCGTCCGCTCGAGGCCGGCGAGAGCGCGCGCGAGGCCCTCGCCCTCGTGCCTCACGACCCGCGCTTCTGGACCCTGGCGGGCAACGCGGAGCAGGACGCGGGCCGCCCCGAGCGAGCGCGCGAAGCCTATGCGCGCGCCACGACCCTCGCGCCGGGCTGGGCGCTCGGCTGGCATCGCCTTGGCACCGCATCGTTCGAGCTCGGCGAGGCCGCCGAGGCCGAGCGCGCCTTCGAGCGCGCCGTCGCCTGCGATCCGGGCCACCTGCGCGCCTGGAACAACCTGGGCCACGCGCGCCTCGAGCGCGGCCGGCTCGACGAGGCGCAGCAGGCCCTGCGCCAGGCGCTGGCACTCCAGCCCGACTACGCGCTCGCGTTCTACAACCTGGCGCGGGTCGCCCGCGCCCGGGGCGATGCCGCGCAGGCGTTGCAGCTCGCCACACTCGCCGAGCGCCTCGAGCCGGAGCTGGTGGATGCCTCGCTTCTCGGGGTCGAGATGCTGCGCCGCCAGGGCGACCTCGCCGGGGCCAAGGCGCGGCTGGAAGCCGTGCTGTCGGCGAAGCCCAACCACGTGGGCGCGCGCAACCAGCTGGGCGAGCTGCTGTGGGAGGCGGGATTCGCCCGCGAGGGACGCGAGCAATATCGGCTGGCGCTGGGGGTTCGCCCGGCGTCGTTGCGCGCCGCGCTGGGATCGCGCCTGTTGTTGCCCTCCGTGTACGCGTCGGCGGCCGACCTCGAGGCGTGGCGTGGCGAATACACGGCGGGCCTCGAGGCGCTGCACGGCGAGGCCGGGGCGTTCGCATCGGAGAGCCGCGACCACCTCGGGCGCGACGCGCAGTGGAGCAACTTCTACCTCGCCTACCAGGGGCGCGACGACGTGGCGCCGCAACGCCGCTACGGCGACTTCATCGCGGGCGTGCTGCGCAAGCGCTTTCCCGAGCGCTATCGCGAGATCGCGCCCCGCCCCGGACGCGCCCGCCCGCGCATCGGCTTCTTCAGCCACTTCTTCTTCAACTGCACCGCGGGGCGCTACTTCAAGAGCTGGATCACCTCCCTGGACCGCAGCCGCTTCGAGGTCTTCACCTACTACACCAACGAGTGGATCGGCGACGACACGCGCGAGGTCGCGGCCGCGAGCCACACTTTCCGGCACTGCACCGGCATGCCGCTGCACGAGCTGGCGCGCGCGGTTGCCGACGACGCGCTCGACGTGCTGGTCTACCCGGAGCTCGGCATGCATGCGGCGACCTTCGCGCTTGCCTCGATGCGGCTCGCTCCCGTGCAGGCCTGCGCGTGGGGCCATCCGGTCACCAGCGGCCACGGCAACATCGACTATTTCCTCACCGCGGGGGCGATGGAGCCGCCGGGAGCCGCGGCGCACTACACCGAGCGGCTGCACCGCCTGCCGGGCCTCGGCACGCGCTACGCGGTGCCGGTCGTCGGCGCCGGTGCAACGCCGGCTGGGCTACCCGGGGAACGCACGCTCTACCTGGTGCCGCAGTCGCTCTTCAAGATCCATCCCGACAACGACGCGTTGCTGGCGGGCGTGCTCGCCGCCGACCCCGCGGGGCACCTGGTGATGTTCGAGGCACGGCAGCCGGCGGTGACCGAAGCGTTCCGCGCGCGGGTGGCAGGCGCGCTCGACCTTCCCGTGGCGGCGCTGGGCGAGCGCGTGACCTTCCTTCCCTACATGCCCCACGAGGCGTTCCTGCGCGTGAATGCCGCGTGCCACGTGATGCTCGACACGCTGCACTGGTCCGGCGGCAACACCTCGCTCGATGCGCTTGCCGCGGGGCTCCCGGTGGTCACGTCGCCTGGCGAGTTCATGCGCGGCCGGCAGAGTGCGGCGATGCTGCAGTTGCTCGGCGTCCCGGAGCTCGCGGTGGCGCCCGGCGACTACGTCGCGACCGCGGTGGGGCTCGGGCGGGATGCGGCAGCGCGTGAGGCGCTGCGAAGGCGGATTCGCGAAGCGTGCGGCGAGCTCTTCGACTGCTCCGAGCCGATCGCGGCCCTCCACGATTTCCTCGAGTCGGTGGTGCCGTGAGCGCCGCGCAGGACGAGGCGCGACGGGCGCTCAACGAGGCGGCGGTGGGCCGCCTCGATGCCGCGATCGCGGCCATCGATCGCGCCCTCGCCCTCGAGCCCCATCCCGGGTTCTGGCTCGCGCGCGGCGAGTTTCTCGTCGATGCCGGGCGTCCCGCCGAGGCCGCGTCGTCCTTCGAGGCCGCGGACCGGATGCGGCCGGCCCATGCGCCTACCCTCGGCAACCTCGCCTTCGCGCGCCTCGCGGCCGGCGATGGCCTGGGTGCCGAGGCGGCGGCGCTCGCCGCCCTCGCCGTCGATCCGGAGCATGCCCCGTCGCGGGCAAACCTCGCGCGCGCGTTGTACCGGCAGGGCGCTTTCACCCGTGCGGCGGTGGCGCTGGAGGAGGCGGCGCGGCGCGCGAAGCCGGGCCCGGAGGCCGCGTCGCTGTACCTCACGCTCGCCAACACGCGCCTGAACCTCGGTGATGCGCGCCGCGCCATCGAGTCGTTCGATGCCGCCATCGCCAGTGCGCCGCCGGACCTGGCGCAGGTCGAGAGCGCGCGGCTGGTGGCGCTGCATTACGACGACGCACGCTCTGCCGATTCGATCTTCGCGGAGCATCGCGCCTGGGTCGCGCGCCACGGCACTTTCCGCGGCACGCCCGCGCCCTTGCGCCCGCGGCCGGCAGGCGCGCGCCTGCGGGTGGGATACGTGTCGCCGCGTTTCCACCTCTACACCGCCGGCGTGCTGCTGGCGCCGGTGCTCGAGCACCACGACCGCGACGCAGTGGAGGCCTATTGCTACGCGTGCTCGCCGATCGAGGATGAGCTCACTACCCGCATGAAAGGCTACGCCGCGGCGTGGCGCCATGCCGAGGCCCTCGACGACGAGGCGCTGGCGCGCCTGATGCGCCAGGACGGCATCGACATCGCCGTCGACCTCGCCGGCCACACCCCCGGCCATCGCCTCGGCGCCTTCGCGCGGCGTCCCGCGCCGGTGGCGGTCACGTGGCTCGACTATTTCGACACCACCGGGCTCGAGTCCATCGACGCCCTGGTGACGGACGTGCGCCATTCGCCCGAGGGCGACGCGCAGCCGTTCACCGAGGCGAAGCTGCGCCTGCCCGGGCTGCGCTACTGCTGGCGGCCGCCGCAGGACTCGCCCCCGGCCACCGCGCCGCCGCTCGGGGGACCGTTCACCTTCGGCTCGTTCAATCGCATCTCGAAGCTGTCGCAGCGAACCCTCTCCGCCTGGTGCGCGGCGCTCGGGGCCGTGCCCGGATCGCGCCTGGTGGTGAAGAGCCCCGCGCTCGACCATCCCGAGGAGCGCGAGGCGTTGGCTGCCAGGTTCGCGGAGCGTGGCAGCGCGGG
>JBBQBW010000208.1:0-5546 GCA_038318025.1 Burkholderiales bacterium
ATAGGTGCCGACGCCCACCAGCGCCACGGCGATCACGCCGAGCGCGGCACCCGGCCCGCGGCCCGCGATGCTCTGCATGTAGAGGTAGATGCCATAGGACATCGGCGCCTGGCTCGCCGACGACGACAGCACGATGGTGGCCGAGAGCTCCACCGCCGCGGTGATGAAGCTGGTGACGAACCCGGCGAGGATGCCGCCGGCCATCAGCGGGACCACGATGCGCCGCACCGTGCTCGCCTTCGACGCACCGAGATTCTCCGCCGCCTCCTCGAGGGAGACGTGCATCTGCTGCAGCGCCGCCATGCACGAGCGTAGTGCGTAGGGGAGGCGTCGCATCGCGTAGGCGAGCATCAGCGCCACCCACGTGGCGGTGAAGGCACCCTCGACGAACGGCAGCTCCAGGCCCCTGAAGGCGCGCAGGTAGCCGATGGCGAGCACCACGCCGGGGATCGCCAGCGCCGCCGAGGCGAGGGAGTCGAGCGCCTGGCGACCGGGCAGCCGCGTGCGCAGGATGATGTAGGCGATGGCGGTTCCCAGCACCACGTCGATGAACGCGGCGAGGCCGCAATAGAGCAGGGTGTTGCCGATCATGCGCGGCGACTGGGTGAATACCGTGGCGTAGTGGGCGAGGGTGAAGCCCTCCGGCAGCACGCTGAAGCTCCACACCTTGGAGAACGACATGAGCAGGATGCCGAGGTGGGGCGAGAGCACCAGCAGCAGGACCACCGTGATCCAGCCGTAGGCGGCCACCGCGCGGAAGCCGCGCAGCTCGCGACGCTGCAATGACGAGCCGCCGCGCTGCAGCGTGGAATAGTCGCGTCCCTTGAGGATCCGTGCCGACATCCACAGCGCCGCGACGGAGAACGCGATCATCAGCACGCTGATCACGTAGCCGATCGGGTCCTCGATGCCGACCGAGGTGATGCGCAGGTAGGCCTGGGGCGCCAGCATGTTGGTGACGCCCAGTACCAGGGGCGTGCCGAGGTCGTCGAACACCTTCACGAAGACGAGCGAGGCGCCCGCGACGTACCCCGGCATGGCGAGCGGGAACACGATGCGGCGGAAAAGCCGCCACCCCGAGGCCCCCAGGTTCTGCGCCGACTCCTCCATGGCGCCGTCGATGTTCTGCATCGCGACCACGAGGTTGAGCAGGATGAAGGGGAAGTAGTGGAGGCTCTCGACGAAGATCACCCCGTTGAGCCCCTCCATGAACGGGATGCGCAAGCCGAACGCGTCGTTCAGCAGCAGGTTCACCGAGCCCGAGCGCCCGAACAGGAGCTGCATCGCCACCGCGCCCACGAAGGGCGGCATGATCAGCGGCAGCACCCCCAGGGTCTGGATCAGCACCGCACCGCGAAACCGGTAGCGCACGGTGAAGTACGCGAGCGGCACCGCGATGAGGGAGGCGAACACCACCGAGAGCCCGGCCACGTAGAGGCTGTTCCAGAACGACTCGCGCATCAGCGAGATCTGGAAGAAGGTGACGAAATGGGCGAGGGTCAGTCCCCCGTCACCGCCGGCGAAGGCGGTGTAGATGACGCTGGCGACCGGATAGGCCAGGAAAGCGACCAGGAAAGCCCCGATCGCCAGCGCAATCGCAGCGGTCATCTCGCCGCGGCGGCGAGCTCGGCGGCGCGCAGGTAGTTAGCCTTCGCCTTCGAGCTCCATTCCTCCTCGATCTGGGTCTTGCGGCGCGTGCCCGCCTCGTCACCCTTCTTCACCTTGAAGGCCGAGAGCAGATCCTTGTCCTTCGCCTGCTCGGCCGATACGGGCGCGCTGAAGGCGAGCTTCTTCGCCTCCTCCAGCTGCGGGCTCGCGCGGCCGCCGAGGCGCTTCTCGGCATCCTGAATCGCTTTGGTGGCGGCCTGGAGCTCCTTGTGGCGGAACGTGATCGCCTGGTCGAAGAGCGACGAGACCACGTAGTAGCGCGACTGCGACAGGTTGGAGTCGAAGTTCACCTTGGCCTGGATCGAGCCGCCGTACGGGTTGGGGTAGCCGGCGGGTGCTTTCGCGTAGGTGGCGGTGGCCACCGGCAGCCGTGAGATCTTGGGATCGAGCAGCAGCAGCTGGCCCTCTTCCGAGAGCGTGAATTGCATGAAGCGCTTGGCACCCTCGGTGCTCTTCGCGCCCGCCACCACGGCGATGTTCGCCGGCACGATCGCGGTCATGCTGGGATAGGCGAACTCGGTCGGGAAGCCCGACGCCTTCGCCGCCAGGCCGAAGAAGTCGATCACGATGCCGATGCCGAACTGGCCGTTCTGCACTCCGTCGGGCACGCCGAAGCTGCGCTCGGTGATCGCGGCGCAGTTGCCGGCGATCTGCAGGATCTGGCCCCAACCCTTGTCCCAGCCCTCTCCCTGGAGGATGGTCTCGAAGGTGAGGTGGCTGGTGCCCGAGCGCGAGGGCGATGAGGTGGCCACGTGGCCGTGGTAGACGGGCTTGGTGAGGTCGACCCATTCCCTGGGCACCGGCAGCTTGTTGGCCTGCATGTAGCGCGTGTTCCACATGAACCCGTATCCCGCGAGCGCCTGGCCGCGGTACATGCCTTCGGGGTCGTTGATCGGGTAGCTACCGATCTTGTCGGGGATGCCGGCGCTCGGCACGTCGACCTTCTGCAGCAGCTTCTCGGCGGCGAGGACCTCGAAAGCGTCGGGCGCCGAGGCCCAGAAGATCTCCGGGCGGTTGCCGGCGGCCTGCTCGCGCACGTAGGCGATGCCCGCGGAGGTGCCCTTGTTGAGGATCTCCACCTTGTCGTTCGGGTACTTCTTCTCGTAGGCCTTCTTGTAGGCTTCGGTGAGCTCTTTCGGGAACGAGGTGACGACGGCGATGGTGTCGGCCCGCGCGGCGCTTGTTAGCATGGCGGCAGCGACCGCGATGACGATGATGCGGTGTTTCATGGATTTTCCCTCCGGTGGTTTCAGACGAGCTCTTCTTGTGCCGACGATTATCCCCAATCCGCCCCGTGCCGTCATGTTCGATCTCGACGGCACCCTCATGGACACTGCTTCCGAGATCGCCGCCGCGATCGACCACACGCTGGCCTCCTTCGGCCTGGCGCCGCTCGGGAAGCCGCGCGTGGAAGCGCTGATCGGCCGCGGCACCCGCGTGCTGGTGGAGCGCGTGCTGGCCGCGGTGGAAGCGGGCGAAGTGGAGGTCGAGGAGGCCCTGCGCCGTTTCGAGGCCGAGTACGAGCGCATCGTCGGGACCAATTCCTTCCTCTATCCCGGCGCCCTCGACGGCATGCGGCGGCTGCATGGCGCGAAGGTGCCGATGGGGGTCGTGACCAACAAGCCCAGGCTCTTCACGCAGCGGCTGCTCGACCAGGTGGGCGCGACGCCGTACTTGTCGGCGGTGGTCGCCGGGGACGACGGGCACACGCGCAAGCCGGCCCCCGACATGCTGCTCGCGGCCTGCGCGCGCATGCGGACCGATCCCGCGTTCACGCTGATGCTGGGCGACTCCGACAACGACGTGGTGGCCGCACGCGCCGCGGGCTGCCCGGTGTGGTGCGTGCCCTACGGCTACAACGAGGGCAAGGCGCCCTCGGAGCTCGCCTGCGACCGGCTGGTGGACGACATCGGCACCGCGGCCGACCTGCTCCTGCGCCCATGAGGCGGCTCGCGATGCTCGCGGCGCTGGTCGCGCTTGCGCGGCCGACGAGGGCGCCGTTCTTTCGCCGCGGCAGATGGAAGGAGAAGTCGGCGACGGGCGCGATGTTCGTGATCCCGGCCTATGGCGCGACGGTCCACGTGATCGACAAGGGCAAGTCGCCGTACGACGAGTCGAAGAAGTAACGGGGGCGCCGCCGCCCCTTCTGGGGGAGGGTTGCGCTGTCAGACGCGCTCGATCACGAGCGCGATGCCCTGGCCCACGCCGATGCACATGGTGCAGAGGGCGTAGCGGCCATTGCGCCGCCCGAGCTCGTACATGGCCGTGGACACGAGCCGCGCGCCGGATGCCCCGAGCGGGTGTCCCAGCGCGATCGCGCCGCCGTTGGGGTTCACGTGGGGCGCGTCGTCGGGCACCCCCAGCTCGCGCAGCGTGGCCAGCGCCTGGGCGGCGAACGCCTCGTTCAGTTCGATCACGTCCATCTGGTCGACGCGCAGCTTGAGGCGCTCGAGCAGCTTCTTCGAGGCCGGGGCGGGGCCGATGCCCATCACGCGCGGCGCGACGCCGGCCGCTGCCATGCCGAGGATGCGCGCGCGCGGCGTGAGCCCGTGGCGCTTCGCGGCTTCCTCGCTTGCGACGATCGTGGCGCAGGCGCCGTCGTTCACGCCCGAGGCGTTGCCGGCGGTGACGGTGCCGTCGTCGCGCACGATGGGTTTCAACTTCGCGAGCGCTTCCAGCGACGTATCGCGCGGGTGCTCGTCCTTCGCGACCACCACCGGGTCGCCCTTCTTCGCCGGCAGGGTCACCGGCACGATCTCCTGGGCCAAGGTCCCGCTCACCTGGGCCGCGAGTGCCCGCTGCTGCGAGCGAAGCGCGAACGCATCCTGGTCTTCACGCGAGACGTTGTAGTCGGTCGCGACGTTCTCGGCGGTCTCGGGCATCTGGTCCGTTCCGTAGAGCGCCTTCATCTTCGGGTTCACGAAGCGCCAGCCGATGGTGGTGTCGTACACCGCGTTGGCGCGGGAGAAGGCGCTTTCGGCCTTGGGCATCACGAACGGCGCGCGCGACATGCTCTCCACGCCGCCCGCGATGCCGATGGCGGACTCGCCGGCGCGGATGGCGCGGGCGAGCTGGCCGATGGCATCCATACCCGAGCCGCACAGGCGGTTCACCGTCGCCGCGGGGACGTCGACGGGAATGCCCGCCAGCAGCAGCGCCATGCGCGCCACGTTGCGGTTGTCCTCGCCCGCCTGGTTGGCGCAGCCGTAGAGCACGTCATCCAGCGCCGCCCAGTCCACCTTCGGGTTGCGGCGCATCAGCTCGGCGATCGGCAGCGCGCCAAGGTCGTCGGTGCGCACCGAGGAGAGCGCGCCGCCGAAGCGGCCGATGGGCGTGCGGATGGCATCGCAAAGGAAGGCTTCGATCATTGGTTGTCCTTGGTTCGGGAAACCGTTTCCCCAGTTCGCTCCCTCTGCCTTGGGAGAGGGTTGGGGAGAGGGTCGGGGTTATTCGGATGAAACCGTGCCGTGGGCGCGTGCGGTGCGTTCGTGGAGGTCGCGAAGCGTGTAAAGCTCCGCGGCGGTCGGTGGCTCGGTCGCGTGGACCGTGGGCGCGAAGCGCAGCTCCCAGCCGGTGGCGGCGCTGGCCTGCTCGCGGCTGATGCCGGGATGCAGCGCCACCATGGTGAGCTCGCGGGTGACCGGATCGGGCTCGAGCACACCCAGGTCCGTGATCACTGCCGTGGGCCCCCGGCCACGGGCGCCGGCACGCTGGCGGGAATCGCCCCCTTCCAGGTGCCCCGCGGAGGTCATGAAGTCGAGCTTGGGCACGAAGGTGCGCTTCGACTGCTTGATCACGATCCACACCTCCTTCGCGTTGGCGGCGATCTCGGGCGCGCCGCCCGCGCCGGGCAGGCGGACCTTCGGCTTTTCATAGGG
>JBBQBW010000209.1:0-5534 GCA_038318025.1 Burkholderiales bacterium
GGATGGGCGCGCCCTGGCCCCTCACCTTCAGCTACAGCCGCGCGCTCCAGGCGGTGGCCCTCAAGGCCTGGTCCGGGAAAGCGCAGAACGTTTCCGCCGCGCAGAAGGCGTTCCACCATCGCGCGAAGATGAACAGCCTCGCCGCCAAGGGCGAGTGGAAGGCGGAGCTGGAAAAGAGCGCGGTCGCCGCCTGACCGATGGCTTCCCCCGCCCTGTTCGAGTCGAAGGTGCCGAGCCTGCCCCTGCTGGGGCGCGGCAAGGTGCGCGACGTGTACGCCGTGGGTGACGACAAGCTGCTGATCGTCACCACCGACCGCCTGTCGGCCTTCGACGTGGTGCTCCCCACCCCGGTGCCCGGGAAGGGGCGCGTGCTGAACGAACTCGCCAACTTCTGGTTCGGGCGGCTGGGCGACATCGTTCCCAACCACCTCACCGGCATCGACCCGGAGAGCGTGGTGGCCGAGGGCGAGCGCGAGATGGTGCGCGGCCGCTCGATCGTGGCCAAGCGCCTGAAACCGCTGCCGATCGAGGCCGTGGTGCGCGGCTACCTCGAGGGCTCGGGATGGAAGGAGTACGGCGAGAGCGGCACGGTGTGCGGCATTCCGCTCCCGCAGGGCTTGCAGCGCGCCGCCAAGCTCCCGCGCCCCATCTTCACCCCGGCCACCAAGGCGCAGGCCGGACATCACGACGAGAACATCTCGTTCGCCCAGGCCGCGCAGCTGATCGGCGAGGCGCGCGCGCGCGAGGTGCGCGACACCTCGATCCGGCTCTACGAGGCCGCGGCCGCCTACGCGCTCGAGCGCGGCATCATCATCGCCGACACCAAGTTCGAGTTCGGCGTGGACGACTCCGGCACCCTGCACCTGATCGACGAGGCGCTTACGCCGGATTCGTCGCGCTTCTGGCCGCTCGACACCTACCGCGAGGGCGCCAGCCCCGAGAGCTTCGACAAGCAGTACGTGCGCAACTGGCTGGACGACATCGGCTTCAAGCGCACGCCACCCGCGCCGCCCATGCCGGAGGAAGTCGCGCGCCGGACCTCGGAGAAGTACCAGGAAGCGTTGAAGCGCCTGATGGGTTAACGCGAGGAGGGCGTCATGGAGTTCTTCACCTTCGAGTGGGTGACCGACCCGGCGATCTGGGCGAGCCTCATCACCCTGATGGCGCTCGAGATCGTCCTCGGGATCGACAACCTCGTCTTCATCTCGATCCTCGCCGCGCGCCTGCCGCCGGAGCAGCAGTCGAAGGCGCGCAAGGTGGGCCTGGCGATGGCGCTGCTCACCCGGCTCGCACTCCTAGCGACGCTCGCCTGGATCGTGGGGCTCACCCAGCCGATCATCACCATCGCCGGCTTCGAGCTGTCCTGGCGCGACGTGATCCTGGTCGCGGGGGGCCTCTTCCTGCTCTACAAGGCGACGAGCGAGATCCACACCGAGGTGGAGGGCGACCCCGAGGACCAGCTACCGGGGGTACGCAAGGGCGCCACGTTCATGGCGGTGGTCACGCAGATCGCGATCATCGACATCGTCTTCTCCCTCGACTCGGTGATCACCGCGGTGGGCATGGCCGACCAGCTGTGGGTGATGGTGGTGGCGGTAATCGCCGCGATCATCGTGATGATCGTGGCCGCCGACCCGCTGTCGCACTTCATCGAGCAGAACCCGACGGTCAAGATGCTGGCGCTGTCGTTCCTGCTGCTGATCGGGGTGCTGCTGATGGCCGAGGGCCTGCACTTCCACATCCCGAAGGGCTACGTCTACTTCGCCCTCGCCTTCTCGGTGATGGTGGAGTTCCTCAACAACTGGGTGCAGCGTCGCCGCCGCCGCAAGCGCGAGGCCGCGAAAGCCGCTGCGAAGGTGGCCGCGTGAGCCGAGCCCCGGACCCGCGCGCCCTCACGCGCGAGCTCCTCGCCTTCAACACCATCAACCCGCCGGGCATGGAGCGCGCCTGCGCGCGGCACCTGGGCGCGATGCTCGAGGAAGCGGGCTTCGCGGTGGACTACCACGAGTTCGCCGAGGCCCGCACCAGCCTCATCGCGCGCATCGGCGGCGACGCCTCGAAGGCGCCGATCTGCTTCACCGGCCATGTCGACACCGTTCCGCTCGGCGCCGCGCGCTGGAAGCGCGACGCCTTCGCCGGCGAGACCGACGGCGACCGCCTGTACGGGCGCGGCTCCACGGACATGAAATCGGGCATCGCCGCCTTCGTCGCGGCGGCGATCGAGCTGGCACCCTGCCTCATGCGTGGGCCCGGGCTGGTGCTCGTGATCACCGCCGGCGAGGAGATCGGCTGCGAAGGCGCGCGTTTCCTCGCCGACCGCGACCTGCTGGGCCGCGCTGGCGCCATCGTCGTCGCCGAGCCCACCGGCAACTATCCCTTCGTCGGCCACAAGGGCCTCGCCTGGTTCGAGATCGAGACCGAAGGGGTTACCGCCCACGGCTCGATGCCGGAAGTGGGCGACAACGCCATCGTGAAGATGGCGCGGGTGATCGGGGACCTCGAGCATTTCCACTTCCCGGTGGAGTCGCACCCGATCATGGGCAAGCCCACGCTCAACGTGGGCACCATCCGCGGCGGGCTCAACACCAACTCGGTGCCCGACGAGGCGCGCATCACCCTCGACACCCGCACCGTGCCGGGCATCGACCACGCGCACCTGTGCAAGTCGCTCGAATCGCTGCTCGCCCCGCGCGGAGCGCAGGTGCGCAAGATCGTCGACACGCCCGCGCTCTACACCGAGCCCGCCGACGAGTGGGTGCAGCGCGTGTTCGAGGCGTGCACGCCGTTCCTCGAGGCTCGCCCCTTGCCGAAGACGATCACGTTCTCCACCGATGGGGCGGATCTCAAACGCGGCATGGGCGATCCCCCGACATTGATCCTCGGTCCCGGCGAGCCAACCCTCGCCCACCAGACCGACGAGTGGTGCTCCATGCACCGCATCGAGCAGTCGGTGGACCTCTTCCGAACGCTGATGCTCGACTGGGTGGCACCCCGCCCCTAGACCGAGATCGCCACCTTCACGCCCATGGCGAGGAGGAAGAGCGCGAACACGCGCCGCAGCGTGGCACCCTTCAATCGATGGGCGAGGCGCGCTCCGTAGGGCGCCACCAGCATGCTGGTGATCGAGATCCCCACAAAAGCGGGCAGGTAGACGAACCCCACGCTCCACTCCGGCAGGCCCGGCACCGTCCATCCCGAAAGCACATAGCCCAGCGTGCCCGCGAGCGCCAGCGGGAAGCCCATCGCCGCGCAGCTGCCGATGGCGCGATGCGTCGAGACGTTGCACCAGGTGAGGAACGGCACGCCGAATGCCGCGGCACCCCCGCCGAACAGGCTCGAGATCACGCCGATGAAGGCGCCCATCGTCACCAGCCACGCCGGCCCCGGCAGCGCGCGCGACGCCTTGGGCTTCAAGCCCAGCGCCATCTGCAGCGTGAGCACCACCATGAACGAGAGGAAGAAGAACTTGAGGAAGCTGCCCGGCAGGAAGCGCGCCGCGGCGGCCCCCGCGAGCACCCCGCCCAGCAATCCCGGCGTCATGGTGCGCACCAACGACCAGTCGACCGCGCCATGCCGGTGGTGCGTGCGGAAGCTCGCGAGCGACCCGGCGATGATCGCCGCGAGCGAGGTGCCGATCGCCATGTGCATCACGAACGGCGCAGGAAAGGCATGCGCAGTGAACATGAGCGCCAGGGTCGAGACGATGATGATGCCCCCGCCGATGCCGAGGAGCCCGGCGAAGAATCCCACCAACACGCCGACGGCGAGGTAGGTGGCGAGCTCAGCCACCGAGCTTCGCGACGATGAAGCGCCACTCCGCGGCGGTCACAGGCGTGATCGAGAGGCGGTTGCCGCGCTTCAGCGTCACCATGGCGGCGAGCTCGGGATGGGTGCGCATCTCGTCCAGCGTCATGGCGCGGGTCTGCTTCGCGAGCTTCACGTCCACCAGCTGCCAGCGCGGCTCCTCGCGCTTCGACTTGGGGTCGAAGTACGGGCTCTTCGGATCGAACTGGCTCGCGTCGGGATAGGGCTTACTCGCCACCGTGGCCAGGCCGTAGATGCCGGGGACCGCGCAGCTCGAATGATAGAAGAGCACGCCGTCACCCACCGCCATGTGGTCACGCATGTAGTTGCGCGCCTGGTAGTTGCGCACGCCGAACCAGGCCGTCTTTTTTCCCGGGGCGCGAGTCAAGTCCTCGAAGGAGAACTCGTCGGGCTCCGACTTCATCAGCCAGAAGTTCATCGTCGTCCCCGCGTAGGCGGGGACCCAATTGGACCCCGCCTACGCGGGGGTGACAGACATGGATTCCCTGCGGTGTTCGTCCAAGCTGCACCTCGAACCACCGGTTCAAGGCGGTCGCCAACCGGTCACCGTAGGTAAGTCCGACGTGGGACTCGCACAAAAGTGACCTGGGTCAGCGTCCAGGTTACCGCAATAGGTTCAAAGGATGTAAGCCCGGACGAACACCGCAGGGAACCCGCCTCTAGAAGAGGTTTTCCTGGTCGGCGGCGAGCGCCGATTCGCAGGTCTCCTGCATCGCAACGATTCTACGCCGAATCGAGGCCGCTTCCGCACCCCCGCCCGTCGTCTTGCCGGAGTTCGACATCTGCTCGTGGGCGATGTTCAACGCGGCCATGATCGCGATGCGCTCGTTGCCCACGACCTTGCCGGTATCGCGGACTTCCTTGAGCTTCTTGTTGAGGTATTCGACGGAGGCGAGGAGCTCGCGCTCCTGTCCTTCGGGACAGCCGACGCGGAACTCGCGGCCCAGAAGGCTGATCGTCATGGCGCCCTTCTCGCGCGCGCGGTCATCGGCCATCAGCTCTCCGTTTCGGGAATTATCTTGAGCAGCGCTTCGATACGCGTCTTGGCGGCCGCGAGCTTCTCGGCGAGGCGCACGTTCTCGTCGGCGCGCGCGGCAAGCTGCTGGCGCAACTCGCGATTGTCATCCCGCAGCGCCTCGAAGCGCCCCACTAACTGCGCCAGTTTTTGCTCGAGGGCCGACAGGTCCGATTCCATGGATCAACCCTATCCGAAAAGTCTTGGACCGTCAAAGCCTAAGGCGCGTTTTTGAATGTCATTTCGAGCGGGGCTCCGGGGCGTCGAGTATGATTCGAGCGCGATCGGATGTACGGGAAGCCGGTGAGAAGCCGGCGCTGCCCCCGCAACGGTATGCGAGTACCGGAGCCACCCGCCACTGCGGCCCCATGCCGCGGGAAGGCCGGCTCCACGTTCCCTCGCCAGCCCGGAGACCGGTCCATCGCGCCGGGGAGGTCCGCTTGCGGGCCTCCGAACGTAACCTGTGGCCTGCGGGGACGCTCGCCGCTCGATATGAAGGACCTTCCATGAAAGCGCTCTGCCTCGCGGGACTCCTGGGCCTCGCCGCATCGAACCTTCACGCGCAGCCGTTGCAGGCAGTCTCCGCCGCCAGTCCCCTCGTCGTCACCGCCACCCGCGGCCTCGCCGCCGCAGCGACGCTGCGCGACGCGATCGTCATCACCCGCGAAGATCTCGACGCCGCGGGCGCCTTGTC
>JBBQBW010000210.1:0-5501 GCA_038318025.1 Burkholderiales bacterium
GCCGGTGGCGGCGCCCTGCTGGAAGGGGCACCCGCCAGCGAGCGAGTTGGGCTCGTACGACACCCGCCCCCGGTTGATCGCCTGCCGGTGCATCCCGTCGCGCTGGTTGTTGTGCACCTGCGCCACCGGCGCGTTGATCGGGATCTCGTGGAAGTTGGGCCCGCCCAGGCGCGAGATCTGCGTGTCCTGGTAGGAGTGGAGGCGGCCCGCGAGCAGCGGATCGTTCGAGAAGTCGATGCCGGGCACCACGTGCGCGGCGCAGAAGGCCACCTGCTCGGTCTCGGCGAAGAAGTTGTCGGGGTTGCGGTTCAGCACCATGCGCCCCACGGGCACCACGGGGACCAGCTCTTCGGGGATGATCTTGGTGGGATCGAGCACGTCGAAGCTGAACTTGTTCGCCTGCTCTTCAGTGAACACCTGGAAGCCCAGCTCCCACTCAGGGAACACCCCGGCCTCGATCGACTCCCACAGGTCGCGGCGATGGAAGTCGGGGTCGGCGCCGTTGATCTTCACCGCCTCGTCCCAGTCGATCGAATGCGTCCCCTTTACGGGGTTCCAGTGGAACTTCACGAAACGCGACTCGTTGCTCGCGTTCACCAAGCGGAAGGTATGCACCCCGAAGCCCTGCATCATGGCGAAGCTGCGCGGGATGGCACGGTCGCTCATCACCCACATCAGCATGTGCGTCGACTCGGGCGTGAGCGAGACGAAGTCCCAGAAGGTGTCGTGCGCGCTCCCCGCCTGCGGCATGCCGTGGTGCGGCTCGGGCTTCACCGCGTGCACGAAGTCCGGGAACTTCATCGCGTCCTGGATGAAGAACACCGGCATGTTGTTGCCGACGATATCGAAGTTGCCCTCGTCGGTGTAGAACTTGGTGGCGAAGCCGCGCACGTCGCGCGCGAGGTCGGCCGAGCCGCGCTCGCCCGCCACGGTAGAAAACCGCACGAACATCGGCGTGCGCTTGCCCTTCTCGGAAAGGAAGGACGCCTTGGTGACCTTGGTCTGCGGAACCAGGCACTCGAAGAAGCCGTGTGCTGCCGATCCCCGCGCGTGGACGATGCGCTCCGGGATGCGCTCGTGGTCGAAGTGGGTGATCTTCTCGCGGAGGATGAAGTCCTCCATGAGGGTGGGTCCCCGCAGCCCCGCCTTGAGGGAGTTCTGGTTGTCGGCGATCGGCGCGCCCATGTTGGTGGTGAGGCCGCGCCCGCCGCTGTCGACCCGGACGCGGTCCAGCGGCAAATTATTCGCATTGGTGCCCATCGAGGGACTGCCGCTGCCGACCTTGTCCGAAGCGGTGGTCTCGGTCAGCGTGCTCCCGCCCGCCGCGGGGTCCACCGGATCTACGTGTTTTCCTTCCTCCGGGCTGAGCGCCGCGGCGCCATGCTCGCCCGCCTTGTGCTCGTTGAAGGGGAAGGCCGCGGCGAGGTCGTTGGTGGCCGCCATCTTCGAGGCGGCGGGATCGGAGCCGCGGTCGGCGGCGTTTCCCAGCCGCGAGCCCCCGGCAGTACCCTTCGCGGTGGCCTTGGCCTGGGACTTCTTCGGGGGCGAAGCGGGCTTCTTGGCGGGCATGTCGGATTTCTCTCGTTTCGAGGCGGGAGATAGACGGACACGAGTCCTACACGGGGCGTTCAACGGTAAGATTCCTTTATGGCCCAAGACATGAAACCGCTGGTCCGCAAGCACGCGGGCGATTTCCGCTGGGAGGAAGTCGATGTCCTGCGCTACAAGCAGGAGGGCGACGCGCCGTTCCGCGACGTGACGCGCCAGGTGCTGTTCGAGGGCGCGGGGTTGCCGGTGCAAATGCGCTACTTCGAGGTGGCGCCCGGCGGCTACACCACCCTCGAGCGCCACGAGCACGTGCACAACGTGATGGTGATCCGCGGGCGCGGTGAATGCCTGGTGGGCGAGCGCCGCTACGGGCTCGGGCCCAACGACCTCGTGAACGTGCCGCCGATGACGTGGCACCAGTTCCACGCCGCGGCCGATGAGCCCCTCGGTTTCCTGTGCCTCGTTCCCGCCGAACGCGACCGGCCGCAGCTGCCCAGCGCCGAGGAAGCGACGGCGCTTCGGGGTCAGACTCCCAGCGCGTAGCGCTTAGGGGTCAGACTCCTAACGCAGCGCGGTTGCCTCCTCCTCTCAGGCGGCGGGAACTGCGCTTAGGGGTCAGACTCCTAACGCAAAGCGGCTCCCTCTCCTCTCAGGCGGCGGAAACTGCGTTAGGAGTCTGACCCCTAAGCGCAGCCTAAGCGCAGTCATTTGGGCCGCGGGTCCCGCAGCTTCTTGCCGGGGTTGGAGAGCTTTCCCTTGCGCATCTCGCCCACCGCCGCCACCACGGCACGCGCGACGTTGCGCACTTCTTCCTGCACCACCTTGTCGCGGTCCAGCGCGATGTGGCTGGTGGCATAGGGCTCGAAGTAGCCGATGAAGCGGTCGAGCCGCGCGAAATCGCCGCCATCGACGAGGCCCATCCAGTCGAGCCAGTCGCAGAGCGCGCGCCGCGTGCCCTCGATGCCCGCCACGTCGCCGTGCACCGCGACGCCATACACCCGCCCGGCGAGGTGCTTGGGGTAATGCCAGCCGGCAAGCTCCACCTGCTTGGCCTTCTTCGGGTCCTTGCCCTTGGTGAGCGTCGGGTCCGGATTGCCGCCATCGGCGCACACCAGGCGGTCCATCATCAGCTTCAGCGGGCTGGTGGCCATATACCAATGCACCGGCGTCACGATCACCACGCCGTGGGCGGCGACCCACTTCTCGTAGATCTCCGCCATCCAGTCGCTGGTCTGGTCGAAGGCGTGGTTGGGATAACACGAGCACGGCCAGTGGCAGAGCGGCATGGCGGTGGACACGCAGCCCTTGCACGGGTGGATGTGGCGCTTGTACTCGGCAATGATGAGCGAGAGATCGAGGAAATCTACTTCGACCTTCGCGGCCTCCGCCTCATCCCGCACCAGCTTCGCCAGCCGGTAGGTCTTGGAGATCTCGCCCGGGCACGATCCGTCGCTGCGCGGCGACGCGCAGATCACCAGCATGCGGGAGCGGGTCTTCGGCGCCTTCTGCTTCTTCTCCGCCGCCTTCAGTCGCTCGCTGGTTTCGCGCCACTCCACGGAGAGCTCGTAACCCGGATCGGCGAACCCCTTGCCGGCCTTGGCGGTGATCGGCGACTTGCGATCGTTCACGTAGCCGTCCCAGGCGATCTCTTCCAGTTCGGCGACCGCATCCTCCGCGTTGAGGAATGCCGGGTCGTAGAAGGAATCGCGGAAGCGGCGCGAGAACTCCTCGCGGGAGAGCTGCGGGGACATCTGGCCTTTGCGGACGTCGGTCATCGGATTCTCCAGGTAGGGGATCGCTAGCGTGCTGAATAATTGGGCCAGAACAGGTTTCAGATCGGAGACCCTGTTCTGACCCGACCCTTGTCAGTAGTCCTTTCGGCTCGGGGGGTCAACCCCACCGGCCGTGGCGCGTTTCTCGAAGCATGAACAGAATCCTCGCGGTGGCGGTAACGGTTGCGCTGGTGGGCGGCTCGGGCGCGGTTCTGGCCCAGGACCGCGACGGGCGCCGTGACGGTGCAAGGGACGGCCAGCGCGGCGATCGTGTGGATCGCGGCGACGGCAACCGGGGCGGCGATCGGTCGAATCGCGGCGACTGGAATCGCGGCGACCGCGATGGACGGCGCTGGGACGGCGACCGGCGCGGCGACTACCGCGGCCCGCGCTACGGCTACGGCTATCCGCGCTCTGGCTACTCGTACCCGCGCTCCTACGGCTACCATTCGCGCCCCTACGGCTACTACTTCGACGCCGCCCCCTACTACTCCTATGTCCCGGGCTACGTCTACTCGGTCCCCGTGGAGCCCCCCATCATCGTCGAGCGGATCTACGAAACCCCGCCGATGCCCCATCACGAGCGGCGTGAATACGAAGAGCGCAGCTACGCTCAGGTCACGCCCCGCGAGCCCGCGCCCCGACCGTCTGCCCCGACGCCAGCGCAACCCTCTCCGCGACTGGAGCGCTACACGCTCTCCGCGACGGAGCTGTTCGAATTCGACCAGGCCACGCTGCGCCAGCCGCAGCCGAAGCTGGACGAGATCGCCGAGGTCCTGCGCCGCAACGCGCAGGTCGACCAGGTCACCATCACCGGCTACACCGACCGCCTCGGCACCGACGCCTACAACCAGAAGCTCTCCGAACGCCGCGCCGGCGCGGTGAAGGCCTACCTGGTCGGCAAGGGCATCGAAAGCTCGCGCCTGAAGGCGCTTGGCAAGGGCAAGGCCAGCCCGGTGGTGCAGTGCAACGACCGCAATCGCGCAGCGCTCATCCGCTGCCTCGAGCCGAACCGGCGCGTGGAGGTGGAGCAGATCACCATCGAACGGCGCGTCACGCCCCCGGCCAACCGCGGCCGCTAGGACGGCACTCGCCAGTCGAACGGGCCCTTCGGGGTCCGTTTTTTTTTTGCGCCATTGTTGTCTGGGGCAGCGCAGCGCCGCTCGAGAGTTTCGTGGGGTAGCGCAGCGCCGTCCCCCTTATCAAGAGGTGATGGTCGCCATGGGCCGAGGAAGCTCGGGCACGGGCCTTGGGGAAAGACTCGAGAAGGCGGGGAGTGTCGCCCGCGGGATCACCGTCCGAATAGCCATCCCCTCCCTCCCCGCGCAGGCTCGTATCGCCTGGCTCGAGGCTTTCCCCGGCCTGGGCCCGGGCGCAAAGCGACGCGGCTCATCCCCGTCCGACGACGGCCCATCCCGCCACCCCGCGCCGCGTTGCATCATCCCGCGGTAACCTTGCGCCTGCCCGACCCTGGCACCCGTCGCAAACCAAACCCACAGGACGAAAAACATGCTGCTGCGCACCCTCCCGGTGGCTATCGCCGCCATCCTCGCCGCCCCCGCCCACGAGGCGCTGGCCGAGGTCCCCGGCACCGCCAATCCCACCCTCCAGGCCACCGCCCGCAAGGTGATCACGAGCGCGGACCAGATGCCGCGACGCCAGTACCAGATCACCAGACTCCCCAGCGAGTTGCTCGAGGCGCCGAAGTCGGAAGTGATGGCCGCCGTCGACGCCCTCGACCGCGACCTGGCCGAGGACCTCGCCACCCTCGACATCCAGGACCGCGCCACCCGCACCGGCCTCATCAACGCCCGCGCCCAGATCGCGATCTTCAAGGGCGACCTGGCGGCCGCCCAGGCCTTCCTCGCCGACGTGAAGTCGCAGCAGGAGAAGGCCGCGGACAAGCTCACCAGCGGCACCACCATGACCGCCATCCTCGCCGCGCGCCGCCAGGGCGGCGCCGTGGAGGCGCAGCGCGCGAAGGTGAAGCAGGACCTCGCCCGCGCCTACGGCGAGATGCCCTGGGCGGTCGTCGGGGACAACGTGAAGAACGCCAAGAGCGGCCTCGAGCTCATGTCGCGCGACGTGGTGATCGGGAGCGTCAAGGCCGGCATGGACCCGGCGGCGAAGAACCTCGGGCTCAACGTGCCCGCCGGCGTCGTGACCAGCATTGTCGCGATC
>JBBQBW010000211.1:0-5500 GCA_038318025.1 Burkholderiales bacterium
ATGAAGGTTCGGTTAGCCGTGTCGTGCATCGTGCGACCTGGATAAGCGGGTGGCGACCCGGCCTCGCTATTAGTTGTGGTAATGCAGGGACTTACAACCCGAATTTCGGGCGATTCCTATCTTAACCGATCGGAGCGCAAAAAGCCTGTGGCACGGTTCACACCTGCAACGTTCGGCCGCTGACTTTTGCGCTCTCCGATCCCAGGAGCCACAGGATGGACTGGGCCGCCGACTCGGCGCTGCGGACAATCCTGCGGTCCTCGCCCGGATGACTCTGCATGCGTTGCGGAGTCGCGATGGGACCCGGGATGAGGACATTCATTCGCGGCTTTCCGGCGCGCTCGAGCTCGTCGGCCCAGATCGCGGCCATGGGGGATAGCGCGGATTTGCTCACCGCGAAACCGCCCCAGAAAGCCTTGGGCGCCGCGCCGTGGGTTTCGCCCACGAAGACCACTGACGAGTCGGGTGCCGCCGCGAGCAGCGGCAGGCACGCCCGGGTGAGGGCGAAGGGGGCGGCCACGTTCAAGCGCCAGAACGCGAGCCACTGCTCGAGGGTCTGGTCGGCCATCGGTTTCAGCGGCAGGAAGTGCGCGGCGCAATGGACGATGCCGTCGAGGCGCTTGAGATCCTTGCGGATCAGCTGCGCCAGGCCCTCCAGCTCGGCCGTGCCCGCGGCGGCGAGATCCAGCGGCACCATCGCGGGCTCCGCACCCCCGGCCGCGAGGATCGCGTCGTAGGTGGCCGCGAGCTTCTCGGGCTTGCGGCCCAGCAGGGCCACGGTGGCCCCGCAGGCGGCGGCGGCCAGCGCCACCGCGCGGCCCAGCCCCTGGCCCGCGCCGGTGACGAGGATCACGCGCCCGGCAAGGAGGTCGGGGAGCGCTTGGTAGTCGGTGGGGATCATCTCGTTTCCAGGTAGCGGCGGAGGGCGCGCGCGGCGTCGCGGCCGCTTTGCACGGCGCTCTCCAGGGTGGCGGGGTAGGGGCTCGCGGTGTAGTCGCCGGCGAGGAACAAGCCCGGGGACGCAGTTTCGATCGTGGGGCGGAATATCCCCGGGCGGCAGGAGAAGGTCGCGCGCTTCTCGGTGATTACCTTGGTCCAGAGCGGCGGGGCCATCGGGCCGAAGGCCTCGGCGATCTCGCGATGGGCCATGGTGCCGAGCACGTCGTTGTCGAGCTCGAGGTGCGCTCCGGTGGCGGAGATCACGGCGGCGAGGAGGCCGCGGTGGCCGGAGATCGCGTCGCGGTCGAACACCCACTGCACGTGGCCGCCGGTGAGCCCCATCATCGCGAAGGGCAGCTTCACCGGCGCCTCGTACTGCAGGTACACGGTGGCGATCGGCTCGTGTTGCATCGCTTCCAGCTCGCGGGCGAGGGGCTCGAGGGCGGCGATGCCCTCCACCAGCGCTGGAACCTGGAACGGCGCCACGGCGCAGACCACGGCATCGAAGGCGCGGTCGCGCACCGCCGCATCCACGCGCCAGTCGCGGCCTTCGGGGTGGAGCTTCACTACCCGTGCTCCGAGCGCGATCTCGGTGCCGCGCTCGCCCAGCCAGTCGATGGCGCGATCGGGGAGGAGCGCGGAGAGGTCGATGGTGGGGATGAGGAGGTCGGAATCCGACCGGCGACGGAAGAGCGCGTCGCGCAGCACGTTCACGAATACCTGCGCGTCGGCTTGCGACGTGGGGGTGTTGAGGGCGGCGACACACAGCGGCCCCCACAGCAGCGCAATCACCGCCGGCGGCTGGCGCTTCGCGGCGAGGAGCTGGTCGACGGTGAGGTTGCCGCCCACCTTGAAGCGGGAGAGCTGCAGGTCGAGCGCCATGCGCGCGGCGGCGACGCGATCGCTCCACGCGAGGCCCGTCGCGTTGGCCAGCGCCACCGCGAGGTGGAGCGGCGCGGGGAGGTTGGGTGCGGTGAGGTCGAGGCGGCCGGGAATGCGCAGTGTCAGCGGCGTGCGCTTCAACGCGCGCGGATCCATGCCCACTTTCTCCAGCAAGGCGAGCGTGTCGCGATAGGCGCCGAGCAGCAGGTGCTGGCCGTTGTCGAGGAGCATGCCGCGGTACTCGACGCGCCGCGCCCGCCCGCCGGGGACGCGGTTGGCCTCGAAGAGCGACACGGCGAAGCCGGCATCCACCAGCTCCACCGCGGCCGCAAGCCCCGCGTAGCCGGCGCCGATCACCGCCACCCGGGAAGTCACGCTCGCCTCATCCCCGGATCCAGGTGCGCGCGGCGATCCAGAGCTTGCGTAACGGCGTGAGCGCGATGCGCTGTTCCAGCACGTCGAAGTGGTCGCGGCGGATCTCGGCGAGCAGCGTGCGGTAGATCGCCGCCATGATGAGGCCGGCGCGCTGGCTGTCGCGGTCCTCCTTCGCGAGCTTTGCGAAGGCGAGGTCGTAGTAGGTCTCGGCGCGCTCGGACTGGAACGCCATCATCTGCGTGAAGGCGGGCCCGCCGCGGCGCTCGAGGATGTCTTCGGCGGTGAGGTTGAAGCGCGCCAGCTCGTCGGTGGGGAGGTAGACGCGATCGCGCCGCGCGTCTTCTCCCACGTCACGAATGATGTTGGTGAGCTGGAAGGCGATGCCGAGGTTCTCGGCGTAGTCGAGGGTCTGGGGGTGGGTGAAGCCGAAGATCGAGGCCGAGAGCTGGCCCACGACGCCGGCGGCGCGATGGCAGTAGAGCTTGAGCGACTCGAAGTCGGGATAGCGATGGTGGGTGAGGTCCATCTCCATGCCGTCGATGATCTCGTTCAGGCGTGCGGCATCGAGCTGGTAGCGCGCGGTAAACGGCGCCAGCGCCCGGGTGACCGGGTGCTGCGGACGCCCGGCGAAGAGGTTCGCCACCTCGGTGCGCCACCACGCGAGCTTGGTGCGCGCGACCCCCGTGTCCGAGACCTCGTCCACCACGTCGTCCACCTCGCGGCAGAAGGCGTAGAGCGCGGTGATGGCGCGCTGTCGCTCCTTCGGCAGGAACATGAAGCTGTAGTAGAAGCTCGAGCCGCTCCGGGCGGCCTTCTGCTGGCAGTACTCGTCGGGCGTCATAGGGCGGCGGGCAGGATTCGCACCCAGTCCCACTTGGTGAGGACCGGGCGATGGCGGAACACGTCGCCGCGGCGGGCCTCGATCTTGTCGAGGATGGCGAGCCCGCCTTGCACCGTGGCGCGGATTTCCAGCCCCACGCGGCCCGGCAGCATGCGGCCCAGGGGGGCGCCGTCCAGCAGCATCTTGCGCGCGCGGTCGCACTCGAAGGTCATCATCCGCTGCCAGCGGATGTCGGCGCAGCGGTCCTCGATGTCGCGCTCGGTGACCTCGAAGCGCTCCAGGTCCTCCTGCGGGATGTAGACGCGCCCCTTCTTCCAGTCCACCGCCACGTCCTGCCAGAAATTCACGATCTGCAGCCCGCTGCAGATCAGGTCCGAGCACTCCTTGGGGGAAACCTTAGGGGACAGACCACCAATTGCACGTGGTGAAACCTTAGAAACCTTAGGGGACAGACCACCAATTGCACGTGATGAAACGACAGTTTCATCTTCCGCAATTGGTGGTCTGTCCCCTAAGGTTCCCCCTAAGGTTTCCACCAGGTGCAGCACCAGCCGGCCGACCGGGTTGGCCGAGCGCCGCGCGTAGTCCATGAGGTCGGTGAAGGTGGCGTAGCGCTTGACGGCCACGTCCTGGCTGAAGGCGTCGATGAGGTCGCGCAGGAGCGGGATGGGCAGACGGTAGGCGGCGACGCTGTCGGCGAGGCGCTTGAAGGGCGGGTCGGTTTGCGCGACCCCGGCCTCGATGCCGGCGAGCGCCATCCGGTAACGCTCCAGGCCCCGCAGGCGCGCGGCGTCGGACAGGTCGCCCTCGTCGGCGATGTCGTCGGCGCCCCGGGCGAAGGCGTAGATCGCCTCCACGGGCTCGCGCAGCCGCGCGGGAAGCAGCCACGAGGCCACCGGGAAGTTCTCGTAATGGTCGACCGGCAAGGGGATCGGAAGGGCTTGAATTTTCGAGATTATATCGGGCGCCGGGCGGGGGCCGCGGGGAATCTCGCCCCCCTTTTTCGGTTATAATTCGACGACCGCGAGAGTGGCGGAATTGGTAGACGCACTGGATTTAGGTTCCAGCGCCGAAAGGCGTGTGGGTTCGAGTCCCTCCTTTCGCACCAGTCGCATCCCCGGGAATCGACGCCCGGCCGCCCCCTCGCGCAGGCCCTGAGGGAACCCCTAACAAGGAAAACCGCAATGCAGCAAGCAGTCCAGAACACGCCCAGCCCGCTCGAGCGCAACCTCACGGTGTCCGTGCCGATCGCGCAAATCGAGGCGGAAATCGCGCAACGCCTGAAGAAGCTCGCCAAGAGCGTCAAGATGCAGGGGTTCCGCCCCGGCCACGTGCCGATCAAGATGGTGGAGCGCCAGTACGGCTTCCAGGTCCGCCAGGAAGTGGTGAGCGACTCGGTGCAGCAATCCTTCTCCGACGCGGTGAAGAGCCAGAGCTACCGCGTCGCCGGCTTCCCGCGCTTCCAGCCGGTGAACGCCCAGCAGGAGCAGCCCGCCAACCTCGAGTACACCGCCACGTTCGAGGTCTACCCCGACATCCAGGTGGGCGAGCTCGCCGGCCGCGCCATCGCGCGCCCCGTGACCCCGGTGGCCGAGGGCAATGTGGACAGCACGCTCGAGACGCTTCGCAAGCAGCGCGCCAAGTACGACAAGGTGGAGCGTGCCGCCGCCATGGGCGACCTCGTGAACCTCGATTTCGAGGGCCTGATCGCGGGCCAGCCGTTCCAGGGCAATACCGGCTCCAACTTCACCGTGGTGCTGGGCGAGGGCCGCATGCTCCCCGATTTCGAGTCCGCCATCGCCGGCATGATGGCGGGCGCGACCAAGACCTTCCCGATCACCTTCCCGCAGGACTACGCGGAGGCAGTGAAGGGCAAGACCGCGGACTTCACCGTCACCGTGAACCAGGTGGCCGAGGCCAGGCTGCCGGCGCTGGACGCCGGCCTCGCCACGGTACTGGGCGTGGCCGACGGCAGCGTCGAGACGCTGCGCAAGGAAGTGCGCGAGAACATCGAGAAGGAGGTCGCCAAGCGCATCCAGGCGAGCCTGAAGGAGCAGGTGATGGATTCCCTGCACGACTCGGCCCATTTCGAGGTGCCACGGGCGCTCCTCGAGCAGGAAGTCGCCCGCATGCAGGAGCAGGCGGTCGCCGACCTCAAGCAGCGCGGCATGACCACCCAGAACCTCTCGCTCCCGCCCGACCTCTTCACCGACCGTGCCGCCCGGCGCATCAAGCTGGGCCTGCTGGTGGGCGAGCTGGTGAAGAAGAACAACCTGCAGCCCAAGCCGGAGCAGGTGCGCAGGATGATCGAGGCCCATGCCGAGAGCTTCGAGCAGCCCGAGCAACTGGTCCGTTGGTACTACGGCGACCCGGCCCGCCTGGCGGAAGTCGAGGCGCTCGTGATGGAGGACAACGTCGTAGAATGGGCGCTAGGGAATATGAAGGTCGTGGACGAAAAAACCA
>JBBQBW010000212.1:0-5499 GCA_038318025.1 Burkholderiales bacterium
TGCTGGCACAGCTCCAGGCGGCGGCGCCCTACCCCACCTCCTGCGTCGTGCGTCCGGCGTGGAACGACAAGGTGCTGATCAAGCGCTACCTCGACGTGGGCACGCAGACCCTCCTCGTCCCCTACGTGCAGAACGAGGAAGAGGCCGCGGCGGCCGTGGCGGCGATCCGCTTTCCCACCGCGGGGGTGCGCGGCGTGGCGGGCGTGACGCGGGCCTCGCGTTTCGGCCGCATCCCCAACTACCACCGGCGCGCCGCTGACGAGATCTGCCTCCTGGTGCAGGTGGAGACGCGCGAGGGCCTCGACAACCTCGAGAAGATCGCTCGCGTCGACGGCATCGACGGCGTGTTCATCGGGCCGGCCGACCTGGCGGCGGGACTGGGGCACCTGGGCGACATCGCGCACGCCGAGGTGCAGTCGGCGATCGAGGACGCCATCGGCCGCGTCAAGGCGTGCGGCAAAGCGCCGGGGATCCTCACCCCCGACGAGAAGCAGGCGCGCCGCTACATGGAGCTCGGCACCCTGTTCACCGCCGTGGGCATCGACCTCATGATCCTCGCCCGCGAGAGCGAGAAGCTGGCGCAGAAATTCAAGGCGGGCGCGAAGTAGGTTCTGACCTGCCGCCGGCCCTCGCGGGCCGGCGGCTTTGTCATCGAACCCGGACCACCGCGGCAGGGCGTCCCTCGTCCGCGGGCCGGGCGGCGACCCGAAATCCTCGTTAGGCGGGCCGCGCACAGCCCGCGAAGTCGCCGGTTGCCACTTCGTCTACAACATCAACCACTCGCGCAGCGCCTGCCGCGCCTCGTGCTCGAACCGCGCGTGGGCGTTTGCCACCCGCGGCGCAATGCCGGGGCGCCGCCCCGGCTGGTACAACGCGAAGCCCAGTTGGCTTCGCCTCGTCCGTCCCCACCTCGGCACCCAATTGAGTGCCGACAACCTGTAGATCGTGTTCACGCGAATCCCCTCGTTTTCGTTTTTTCGGCGTCGAAAAGCAGCGAAGCCCGAAGGTTCTCTCCGGGCTTCGCGGGGAATTCACGCTTTGAAGGCGGTTATTCCGTCGTTCTCCCGGAGAGCGGCCGATCCTTGACGACCGGCATGCCCGTGCCCGCCGAATGGCAGGACCACGGCGCGGCCAGGCGCAGGGTCGGTTGGGTGGTTTGGAATCGAGTCATCTCGGGAAAAACTCCGTTGCTTCGTTGATTCGTGAATGCTGCCATGCAGCATTCACGGGCGTCAACCCCTGCGCGCGATTTCCTGCCGACTTTTCTCCGGAACCTTGGGGCGAAAGGGGGGGTCGCACCTACCTCCGAGGCAACACGAACAAGGAGCACGCCGATGAGGCACCCCTCGACCCCCGACGACCTCGGGTCCCCCTCGCCCAGGAATCGCACCCGGGGAGCAATTCGTACCCACCTCGGCAGGAAGCGCACCGGCAACCGCAACCACGACACCCGCCATTCCAGCTACGCCGCGGTCGGCGACATGTCGCGCATGCAGCAGGAGCACCACTTCGACCGCCTGATGGGCCAGTTCCAGTCGGCCCTCGACACCGTGAGCGACCAGGGAGCCGAAGCCTTCGACCAAGCACTCGAGGTGGCCCGCGACGCGCTGGTCAATGCGGGCGACATCACCGCTGAGGCCGCCGAGCAGCTACGGCAGTTCCTGCGCCGCGACCTGCTGCACCGCGACCATCCCGCGATGACGTTCCGCACCGGCGACATCACCACCGCTGGCACGCTCACCTGCGCGGGCTGCGGCTGGACCATCCAGACGACGCGCACGTCGGTGCTGCCGGGCTGCCCGCAGTGCGGGGACACCAGCTATCGCAAGTCGGGCTGATCCCCGCCGCCCCCATGGGCTCGATCCAGACCTTTCCCAGGCGACTGCGCGCCGGCACGCTTGCCGATGTGTGGCGCATGGCGCCTCTTCCCACCGGACTGGTGAACGTGCGCGCCGCGCTTGCCGAGGATTTCGCGATCCTCCATGCCCTTCATCGGCTCGCGCTGCCCGCGCGGCCGGCGCTCGCGATGAAGCTGCTGGAGGCGCAGCGCCATGCGTTCCCCGAGGGCCAGCTGGTGGCGATGCAAGGCGGCCAGGCCGTGGGCGCGGCCACCTCGCTGGTGCTGCCGTGGGAGCGCCATGCCACGCTCCCCAAGTGGGAGGACATCACCGCCCAGGGGACTTTCGCCTCCCACGACGCCGCGGGAGACACGCTGTTCGCGGTGGAAACGCTGGTGGATTCCTCGAGGCGCGGCCTCGGCATCGGCCGTGCGCTGTTGCAAGCGCGCCGGCACCTGTGCCGCAAGCTCAACCTGCGCCGCATCGTGGCGGCCGCACCCCTGTCGGGCTACGTGCCCCTCGTCACGAGCGTCTCGCCGGAGCAATACGCCACGCGCATCCTGATGGGCGACCTGCCCGACCCGATGCTGGGGTTGTACCTCGCGCAGGGGTTCCAGTATTGCGGAGTCGCGCGTGATTTCCTTCCGGTCGATGCCGAGTCTCGCGCGCATGCCGCGTTGATGGTCTGGATCAACACCGCCCACACGCCCCACCCCCCGCCGGCCCGCGAGGCGGGCGCCTCGCTCAAGTGCGCGTGACTGGCTAGCTCGCGCGGCTGCAAAGAGAAACGGGCGCCGCCCGTCACCACGTTGCCCGCGACTGCGCCGATGGCCGCGCCGGCGACGGCGCCGCGCTCTTCACTCGTCATGCCGGCACAGCCGGCGAGCGTCAGCGCGGCGATGGTCGCGGCGGCTGAGCCTTTCGCGTTTCTGCCAAGCTAGGCCGCGAGCCCCGCGGCGTAGCCGGAAGCCCAGGCCCACTGGAAGTTGAAGCCGCCGAGGTGGCCGGTGACATCGACCACCTCGCCGACGAAGAAGAGCCCCGGCGCTGCAGCGGCCTGCATCGTCTTCGACGAGAGCCCGCGCGTGTCGACGCCACCGAGGGTCACCTCCGCCTTGTTGTAGCCCTGGGTTCCCGAAGGCTGCACGCGCCAGTCGTTGAGCGCGCGCGCCGCGTCGCCGAGCACGCGATCCGAAAGCTCCGCCATCGGCCGCTCCAGCCCGTGCGCCTCGCACCACAGCTGCGCGAAGCGCTTCGGCAGGCGCTCGGCCAGCAGCGCCGCCAGGGTCATGCGGGCGCGCCGGCTCGCGGCGACCCACTCGCGCGCATCGGTGCCCGGCATGAGGTTTACGTGCAGCGGATCCTGCGCGTCGCCGAACTGCCAGTACGAGGAGGCCTGCAGGATCGACGGCCCCGACAGGCCGCGGTGGGTGAATAGCAGGCTCTCGCGGAATCTCCCCTTGAGGCACGCGACCTCGGAATCGAGGGAGACCCCTGAGAGCTCGCCATAGCGCGCCAACAGCTCCGCGTCGAAGGTGAGCGGCACCAGCGCGGGCTTCGGCGCGACCACCGCGAGGCCGAACTGCTCCGCCAGGCGATAGCCGAACGGCGTGGCCCCGATCTTGGGCACCGTGAGGCCGCCGGTAGCCACGACGAGCGATGCGGCATCGACATCGCCGGCGCCGGTGGCAACGCGAAAGCCGGACGGCCCGCGCTGCACGCCGCGCACCTCGCACGGCTGGCGCCACGCCACGCCCGCCGCCGCGCACTCGGCGACCAGCATGTCGATGATCTGCTTCGAGCTGCCGTCGCAGAAGAGCTGGCCCAGCGTCTTCTCGTGGTAGGCGATGCCGTGGCGCTCGACGCGCTCGATGAAGTGGCGCGGCGTGAAGCGCGCCAGCGCCGAGCGGCAGAAATCGGGATTCCTGGAGAGGAAATCGCGATGGGTGGCGTGCAGGTTGGTGAAGTTGCAGCGCCCGCCGCCGGAGATGCGGATCTTCTCGCCCACCTTGTCGTAGTGGTCCACCAGCAGGACGCGGCGCCCCCGCGCCCCGGCGGTCGCCGCGGCCATCATCCCCGCGGCCCCGGCGCCGAGCACCACGACGTCGTACCGGCTGTCGCTCACCGGGAAGCGCGCTTGCGCCGGTCCTGGGCGCAGCGCTCGGCGACGCGCGCCGCGATGATCGCGCCCAGCCGCGCCGCGTGACGCCCCGGGTAGTCGGGATCGGCGTGCATCAGATGGAGGATCGCGGAGCGCCCGACGCCGCCGTCCATCGGCAGCACCTTAAGCGTGCCCGCGGCGAGCTCAGCGGCGATGTTGTCCTCGGGCAGCCACGCGACGCCCAGGCCCAGGGCCACGGCGCGGATCGAGGTCGCCCTGTGGCTCACGGTCCAGCGCAGGAGTGCTCCGGCCCCTTCCGGGGGCCGGCCCGAGCGCATTACTTGAGGGTCTCGATCTTGCCGAGCTCGAGGCTGCCCACGGCGGACTTGAGGGTGGCGATGTCCACGCCCCGGCCTTCGGCGGTCACCACGAAGCGCTCGGCGAGGACCACCGCGTACTTGTTCTGGCCGTCCTTCTTCGACACTTCTTCGTGCACGAGGCGGTTGCCTTCCTTGCGGGTGCGCTCCATGTGGCCGTCGGTCTCGCGCTCGCCCTGCACCCCCATCCACGAGGCGAGGCCCATCAGGCCCGCGGCGCCGCCCGTATCCACCACTTCGAGCTCGACGCGCTTGCCGCTCTGGTCGGCGTATTTGGCCCCGACCTTGGCCACCATCAGCCCGGCCACGCCGCTGCGGTCGGCGCGCTGGGAGGTGCGCGGCAGGCCCGCGAACTTCTCCGGCACGAAGGGCTTGAGCGCATTCAGCTGCACCGGCTCTACACCCTTGCCGCCGGACAACGCCGTGCCCAGGGCGCCCATCGCCGCTTCCATCTGCTTCCCGGGGTCGCCGCTCTTCTGCGCCGCCTCCATGCGCTTGCTGGCCTGCTCCATCTTCTTCGCGAAGTCGTCCATCTTGCCCATCGGGCTGTCCCTGTCGTAGGTGATCGACGCGGCTCCAGTGCCGCCGAAGGTCGCCGCGGGCGTGAGCACCGCCGTCACCGCGCCCACCACCATCGCGAGGATGAAGCCCAGCACGATCGCCACGACCACCACCACCGCCGTGTACGGGACCGCCTTTTCCTGTGGCGCGCGCATCACGCGCGGTAGCCCGAGGTAGAGCAGGTAGATCGCGTAGAGCGCCGCCACGATGCCGAGCAGGCCGAGGGCGGGGAGGATGGCGAGCACGCCCACGATCCACACCGGCGTGTACGAGTAGGCGGCGACCTTCACCGCCTGCGGGAAGTTCTTCTGGCCGCCGAAGCCGGGCGCCAGCGCGTCGATGATGAAGCCGAGCACGAACACCATCACCACCGCCATCACGATGCTCATCACCAGGCCGGCGATGCCCGCGCCGATGCCGATGCGCAAATGGCCCAGCGGGCCCATGCTCTGGCCGATGAACACGAGGCCGATGAAGCTCGCGAGCGCCGCGACGGCGGCGAGCGGCAGCACGTAGCCGGTGACGACCGGCAGGTGCGGCGTGGTCTCCGCCGCCACGACCTCCCACTCGGTCTTCGGGGTGATGAGGATGTTCTTCGCTCGTTCGACGAGGGACATTTGGA
>JBBQBW010000213.1:0-5492 GCA_038318025.1 Burkholderiales bacterium
TGACCGCAATCGCCCTCGCCACGCTGACCTCCGGCGTTGCCTTCGCCGCCGACACCGACAAGAAGGACATGAAGAAAGCCGGGGTCGAGAAGTGCTACGGCGTCTCCCTGGCTGGCAAGAACGACTGCGCCGCCGGCCCCGGCACCAGCTGCGCCGGAACGTCCAAATCGGACTACCAGGGCAACGCGTGGAAAAACGTGCCGAAGGGTACCTGCACCTCCATCAAGACGCCGAAAGGCACGGGTTCTCTCAACCCGATCAAGGCCTGACCACCGCAAGGAGCGGGCCCCGTGTCCACTGGGCTCACCGCCGGGCTCGGGCTCAAGGCCCAGCACTACGAGCAGGCGAGATCCTGCCCGGCGCAGGGGCTGTGGTTCGAGGTCCATCCGGAGAACTATTTCGTCGACGGCGGGCCGCGGTTGGCATGGCTGCGAGCCATCCGCGAGCGCCATCCCATCAGCCTTCACGGGGTCGGGCTCTCGCTGGCTGCGGACGCCCCCCCCGATGAGCGGCACTTGCAGCGGCTGCGCGCCCTCGTCGATCGTTTCGAACCTGCGATGGTGTCCGAACACCTCGCGTGGTCGGCGTGGCGCGGAGCCTATCACCCCGACCTGCTGCCCTTCCCTCGCACCCAGGAGGCGCTGGCACGCATCGTTTCGAACATTTCCATGACCCAGGATGCGCTTGGACGGCGGATATCCGTCGAAAACCCCTCCCACTACGTGCGCATCGATGACCACGAATGGGACGAGATCGAATTCCTTGCCGAGATTTCCAAGCGCACGGGATGTGGACTTCTTCTCGATGTGAACAACGTGTTCGTCACCGCGGCAAATCTCGGCACGGATGCGCTGTCCTACGTCGACGCGTTTCCGGGTGCGGCGGTGACGGAGATCCACCTCGCGGGGCACTCTCGGGATCCTGCGCTGGGCGAGAGCCTGCTCCTGGATTCGCATGACGCGCCGGTGTGCGAGGCCGTATGGGCGCTTCACGAGCGGCTCGTCGCTCGCATCGGGGCGCGGCCCACGCTCATCGAGCGCGATGGTGAACTGCCCGAGTTCGATGTCCTGCTGGCCGAACGCGAGCGTGCACACCGGGCGCTCGACGCGCTCCTCGCGCAGGCCGCATGAGGCAGGTCGAATCGATGGGCCCGCTCGCTCGCTTTCAGGACGCGTTCGCGAGTTCGCTCTTTGCGCCGACCGCGCAGGCTGCAGAGCCGGTCGCGCGCCTCGTCGCGCAACCCGCGTTCGCCGTCTATCGCAACACGATCATGAAGGGCTGCATCGATGCCCTGCAGGCGAATTTCCCCACGGTGGACCGGCTCGTCGGCGCCGAGTGGTTCCGGGCCGCGGCCGCCGTCTTCGTAGCAGGAGAGCTGCCAACGCAGCCGTGCCTGCTGGCCTATGGCCGCAAGTTCCCCGAGTTCCTGGCCGGCTTCCCCGCCGCGGCGGAGCTGCCCTACTTGCCCGGGGTGGCGCGGCTCGATCGGTTGTGGAGCGAGGCGCACGTCGCGGCCGATGCGCGGGCTCTCGACCACTCGGCATTGTTGGGCCTCGACCCGGAGGCGCTCGGCGCTGCGACCCTGCAACCCCATCCGGCCGCCCGCTGGGCGTGGTTTGCCGAGGCGCCTGTTTTCACGATCTGGCAGCGCAACCGCGAGGCGCTGGAAGTCGGCGACCTCGACTGGCGTGGCGAGGGCGCCCTGCTGGTGCGCCCGGACGATGAGGTGCGCTGGATCGGGATCGACGCAGCTACGGTCCGATTCCTCGATGCGTGCGCCGAGGACCAGCCCGTCGGCACGGCGATGCGCTCGGCCCTCGCTGCCGATGTGAATGTGAACCTCATCCTGCTGGTATCGAACCTCATCCAAGCCGGCGCGTTGTGCGGCCTCTCAAGGAAACTCCCATTAACATTCCTGCTGGAATTGCGCTGGTCCCTGCTGAATCCGGCATCCGGGCGACCTGGAACCGGGTCGCCACCACGGCGTCCGGATTCGTAACCGACGGATTCATCGCGTTGTGCGCCCGTATCGCGCTGGGCGCCATCTTCTTCATGTCGGGGCGCACCAAGGTCGAAGGGTTTCTCTCCGTGACCGAGGGCACATACACCCTCTTTCGGGAGGAGTACAAAGTCCCGCTGCTGCCACCCGAGATCGCCGCACACCTCGCAACCTATGGCGAGCACCTGCTTCCGGTGCTCCTCGTCCTGGGCCTCTTCACCCGGCTCTCGGCGCTCGGATTGCTCGGCATGACGACCGTGATCCAGGTCTTCGTCTATCCCGGCGCGTGGGCCACACATCTTTCCTGGGCAACACTCGCGCTCTTCCTGATCGCCCGCGGCGGCGGCACCCTGTCCCTCGACCACCGGCTGGGGATCCGGTAGTCAGAAGATTACGCCAGTGGTGGATGCCGAATATTCGGCGGCGGCCACTCTGGTTCGATATCGCGGACGAGGCGTTCGCGGAAATGGGGCGCGCAATCGCTGCGCTGAACCCGGGGGCTTGCGCGTACCAATTGTGGACTGTACAGTCCATTATGGCCCGCCCCCGCGAGTTCGACGTTGATGCCGCCCTGGAAAGCGCCACGCGCGTGTTCTGGGCCAAGGGCTTCGAGCACAGCTCGCTCGATGACCTGTGCGCAGCAACGGGACTGAACCGCTCCAGCTTCTATGCCGCGTTCAGCTCCAAGCGCGACCTCTACCTGCGCGCGCTGGAGCGCTACGAGGAAGGTTCGGTGGCCCGCATCGCGGCGGCACTGGAGGGCAGACCGGTACGGGCGGGAGTAAGGCTGTTTCTCGACGGCCTGATCGACGCCGTCGTCGCCGGTCCCGGGCGCCGTGGCTGCTTCATCGGCAACTGCGCGGCCGAAATGGCGCGCCTCGATCGCGGTGCCGCGGCGCGCGTGCGTCGCAGCCTGGCGCGCATCGAGGCCGCCTTCAGGGACGGCCTGGAGAAAGCACGCGCGCGCGGCGAGCTCGCGCGCGGCGTCGATGCTCAGGCGCTTGCGCGCTTTCTCACCGCCGGCATCCAGGGCCTGCGACTGGTAGGAAAGGCGAACCCTGACCGGGCGACCCTCAACGATATCGCCAAAACGATGCTGCACTGTCTTGACTGACCACCGAGGAGAACCGCATGGCCCTGCTGCCCCGCAAACCCGTCCCTTCGCTTGAATTCGACACCGTCGGCGCAAGCCGCTGGTCGCTCGCCGATCAGAAGCCGGCGAACTTCACCATGGTGGTGTTCTACCGCGGCCTGCACTGCCCGATCTGCCATCGCTACACCAGCGAACTGAACCGCATGATCGCTGACTTTGACAAGCGCGGCGTCTCGACGGTCATCACCAGCACCGATTCGCAGGAGCGCGCCGCCGAGGCGAAGGAGAAATGGGGCATCGCGAACCTGACCGTCGGCTACGGCGTGTCGATCGAAAAGGCGCGCGAATGGGGCCTGTACGTCTCGACCAGCCGCGGCGTGACTTCCGCCGGGATCGAGGAGCCGGCGCTGTTCGCCGAGCCGGGCATCTTTCTGATGAAACCCGATGCCACGCTCTATTGGGCCTCGGTATCGACAATGCCGTTTGCGCGCCCGCACTTCACCGACATCGCCGGCGCAATCGACTTCGCCATCAGCAAGAACTACCCGGCGCGCGGTGAAGCGTGACGATCAAGGCACTTGCCTTCGACACCGGCGGCACCATACTCGACTGGCATCGAGGCATCAGCGGCGCCTTCGCCGCCGCCGGCGCGGCGCGCGGCCTGAAAGCCGACTGGGCAGCCGTCACCAACGAATACCGGCGGCGCGCGCTCAAAGGCATCGTCAATGCGGAGCATCCGGCCTACAACTTCGATGACGTGCACCGCAGCAAGCTGGACGAGGTGATCGCCGAATTCAGGCTCGACGCGCTAACCGGGTCAGACCGCGATGCGATCTGGCGCACCTGGCACGCGCTGGACGCGTGGCCCGATTTCGTCGCCGCAGCCACGCGCCTGCGCAGGCGCTACGTCGTGGCCTCCTTCACCCTGCTCACCACCTCGCTCGTCATCGACGTGTCGAAGAAAAACGGCATCGACTGGGACGCCATCATCTCCTGCGAAATGATCGGCATCTACAAGACGCGTCCCGAGGCCTACCGCATCGCAGCGAAATGGCTGCAACTGGAGCCCTCGGAGATCATGATGGTGGCCTGCCACAATTTCGACCTCGACGCGGCGCGCGCCTGCGGCTACCAGACCGCGTTCGTGCGCCGGCCCGCCGAATGGGGCCCGGGCGGCCCGCCTGACCCGAACCCGAACCCCGCCTGCACACTGGCGGTTGACGGGTTCGCCGAGCTTGCCGAGCGCCTCGGAGCGCCTGCCGACTGACCGCCCCCCGGTCTCCTAGCAGCCGCCCTGGAAGCTCGTCACCACCGGAGTGCCGAGCGAGCCGTCGGCCTTCTGCGGGTAGTACGAGACGGTCATGGAGCCCGCGCGCAGGCTGAACGCATCGGTCGCGCCGCCGCCCGAGGCGCCGCTCACCTGGTACGAGCTGACGAGCACGTTCTTCATCTCGATCTTCAGGTACTCCTGGGGCGCGCCGCTGCCGCTTCCGACGCCGCGCATGCCGATCAGGATCGCCGTGGGCGAGACGTTGCCGCCAACCGCGCCTGAAATGAGCGGCGGTGAGGCCTTGTCCACCGGCTTGGCCAGGCTCATGTCCGTCGGGCACGCCTTGCCGGTGCGCGCCGAGTTGCCGGTGGTGGCCGCCTGGGCCACGCCCCACGACCACGACAGGATCTCGATGTAGCCCTTGTGCCTGGCGTCGGTGGACTCCCCGTCGATCCCGTCGATCTTGAGGAGGAAGTCAGATGCGGCCCGGGCCTCGAACGCGGTGAGCGCGAGGCCGGTGGTTGCGGCAAGGATGCAATGGCGGAAGGCTGGCGACATGGAGGATCTCCCTGGGTAGTTGGCATGGCCTTCCCGCGCCTCTGGGAGCGTTGGGTCGGGGTCAGAGCGTGCGCCTTCGAGGGGGAGTATAGGCGCGTCGGGCGAGCTGGATAGGCGAGGATTCGTCTGGCGGGCAGCAGAAGATTCGACAGGGACGATCGTGGAGCAGGCCAGGGATCAGCGGCGGTAAAGCTGCGTCATGCGCGATGCCACTTCCGCCATCCGTTTCCTCAGCTCGCGGGGCTCCAGCACCTCGCACTCGGCACCCACGCGAAGCAGCTCGAACGCGGCGTGCTCCACGGATTCGATCGGGATCGTCAGGGTGATCCATGCCTCACGATCCCGCTCGCCCCCCTTCTCCTCGGCGCGCTCCACGGCTTGAGACACCGCATCGCTGATGTCGCGCAGCCGCCGCCGCCCCTTCGCCGAAGCGCGCAGCGTCGCGGTGCCGTGATGAAGGCCCGCCTGGAAGCGCTCGATGGACTCTGACCAATGGCTGGGCAGGTCGAAGCGCGCGGGGCGCCGGAAGCGCTCTCCGGTGTCTTTCGCCACGAGGATGTTCACGACCTTGT
>JBBQBW010000214.1:0-5489 GCA_038318025.1 Burkholderiales bacterium
CAACTACGTGGCCCCGGAGTTCCGCGCCGAGGCGCTCGAGAACATGCGCACCGGCTACGAGCGGCCCTACGAGAGCGAGATCCTGCACAAGGACGGCTCGCGCGTCCCGGTGGAGTTCGAGGGGCGGCTAATGCCCTTCAACGGCAGGATGCATCGGCTCTCGGTGGTGCGCGACATCCGCCGGCGCAAGGAGAGCCAGGCGCGCATCGATTTCCTCGCCCACCACGACGCGCTCACGAGCCTGCCCAACCGCGCGCTGCTGCTCGACCGGCTCGAGTTCACCCTCGCCAACGCGCGCCGCCGCGGCTCGCAGGTGGGATTGCTGTTCATCGACCTGGACAACTTCAAGACCGTCAACGACTCCCTCGGACACTCCGCCGGCGACCAGCTGCTCAAGGTGGTGGCGGGACGCATCCAGGAAGCGCTTCGCGCCGGCGACGTGGTCTCGCGGCACGGCGGCGACGAGTTTTTGGTGGTGCTGCCGGAGCTGGACGGCGCCCAGGCCTCGGTGCCGGTGGCGGAGAAGCTGCTCGCCGCGGTGACCGAGCCGGTGATGCTGGAAGGTCACCACGTCTCGGTGAGCCCTTCCATCGGCATCAGCGTGTTCCCGCGCGATGGCGCCACGGCCGACGCGCTGATCAAGAACGCCGACGCGGCGATGTACCTCGCCAAGGAGCGGGGCCGCAGCAACTACCAGTTCTTCAGCGCGAGCCTGTCGGAGGCCGCGTTCCGCACCCTCGAGCTCGAGACCCGGCTGCGCCAGGCGATCCGGGAGTCGGAGTTCACCGTCCACTACCAGCCGCAGATGCGCATCTCCACCGGCGAGGTGGTGGGCATCGAGGCGCTGATCCGCTGGCCGCAGCAAAACGGCGGCTGGATCGATCCCGGCGAGTTCATCCCGGTGGCCGAGCAGCGCGGCCTGATCCGCACCATCGGCGCCTGGGTGCTGCGCGAGGCGTGCCGCCAGAACGTGGCGTGGCAGCGGCAGGGAATGGCGCCGATCCCCGTGGCCGTGAACCTCTCCACGGTGCAGTTCCGGCAGCGAAACTTCGTGGCCGAGGTGGAGCAGGTGCTGAAGGAAACCGGCCTCGACCCGCGCTACCTCGCCTTCGAGCTGACCGAAAGCATGCTGATGCAGGACGTGAACGACCTCGCGCGCACGCTGGAGCGCCTGAAGGGGCTCGGGGTCCAGCTCGCCATCGACGACTTCGGCACCGGCCACTCGTCGCTCATGCACCTGAAGCGCTTCCCCATCGACAAGCTCAAGATCGACAGCACCTTCGTGCGCGACACACCGGGAGACGCCGACGACGTGGCGATCACGGCGGCCATCATCGACCTGGCGCGCAACATGGGCATCACCTCCATCGCCGAGGGTGTGGACGACAAGGCGCAGTTCGATTTCCTGAAGAGCCGCGGCTGCGACGAGGTGCAGGGCTATCTCTTCGCCCGCGCGATGCCGCCCGCGGAGCTCGCGCAGTGGCTGGCGCGTCCCCACTTCAACACGATCACGCAGCTGCAGACCGCGTAAGCACCAGGGCGGCGGCGGCCAGTGCCGCCCCGGTCCAGAAGGTGGCCGCCGGCCCCACGTAATGCCACAGTGCTCCCGCGAGCACACTCGCGATCAGGAGCGCGATTCCGGATGCGAGGTTGAACACGCCGAAGGCGGTGCCGCGCAGGCCTTCCGGAGCCGTGCGCGCGACCAGCGCGGCCAGCAGGCCCTGCGTGAGGCCCATGTGCAGGCCCCACAGCAGCACTCCCACCGCCAGCATCCCAAGGCCGGTTGCGAGCGCAAGCACCACGTCGCCGGCCACCAGCGCCACGATGCCCCACGCGAGGATCGTCCGCGGCGAGGCGCGATCGGCGAGCCGCCCGGCGGGATAGGCCACCAGCGCGAAGACCACGTTCATCCCCACCAGCACCAGCGGCGCGAGCGCCACGGCGAGGCCGAGGTTGTCGGCGCGCAGCACCAGGAAGGCCTCGCTGAAGCGCGCCAGCGTGAGCGCCGCGCCCAGCGCCACCACCGCCCAGAAGGGCCTGCCGAGCGTTCTCAGGGTGGCGCGGTCGAGCCGCGGGGCGACGATGGGGCTCGCGGGCCCGGAGCGCGGCGGCTCGCGCACGGCAAAGGCCACGAGCGCGAAGGAGAGCATCGCGGGAATCACCGCCACCCAGAACACCGCGCGGAAGTCGTCGTTCCACGCGAGCATCAGCGCCATGGCCAGCAGCGGTCCGGTGAACGCGCCGATGGTGTCGAGGGACTGCCGCAGCCCGAAGGCGGCGCCGCGGATCGACTTCGGTGTGAGGTCCGCGATCAACGCGTCGCGTGGCGCCCCGCGAATGCCCTTGCCGATGCGGTCGATGAAGCGCGCCGTGAACACCAGCCCCGGCCCGGTGGCGATGGCGAAGAGCGGCTTGGTGAGTGCGGCCATGCCGTACCCCGTGGCGGTGAGCCACTTGCGATTGCGCAGTCGGTCCGACAGTACGCCCGAGAAGACCTTCACCACGAGCGCCGTGGCCTCGGCGATGCCCTCGATCACCCCCACCACCAGCACCGAGGCGCCGAGACCCACGGTCAGGTAGAGCGGCAGCAGCGCGTGGACCATCTCCGAGGAGATGTCCATCAGCAGGCTCACGAATCCGAGTACCCAGACGCCGCGGGGAATGGCGGGAGAGGTTGTCATCGCCGGTATTATGGCGGTCGCGCGCGGGCCTTCCGCGAGACGAGGTGCCCATGGCCGAAGACAAGATTGCCGAGAAGAAGCCCGAGGTCGCCGACCGGGTGTCCGTCACGCGCCACAAGGCGAAGCTCGGCGGCAAGCCGATCGGGTACGCGGTCACCTGCGGCACGCTGGTGCTGCGCGAGGAGAGCGAGAAGGAAGGCAAGGCCGAGGGGCACAACGCCCGCGCGCAAGTGTTCTTCATCGCGTACACGAAGGACGACGTGAAGGAGGGCGCTCGCCGCCCGGTGACCTTCTCCTTCAACGGCGGACCCGGCTCGAGCTCGGTGTGGCTGCACCTCGGGCTGCTCGGCCCGCGGCGCGTGGCGCTCGAAGACGAGGACGGCGGCGCGGACGTGCCGGGGCGCCTGGTGGACAACGACTTTTCGCTGCTCGACGCCTCCGACCTGGTGTTCGTCGATCCCGTCGGCACCGGCTTCAGCCGGATGGTCGAGGGCGAGAAGGTGAAGGAGTTCCACGAGTACAAACGCGACCTCGAGAGCGTGGGCGAGTTCATCCGCCTCTACTGCTCGCGATATGGCCGCTGGAGCTCGCCCAAGTACCTGATCGGCGAGTCCTACGGCACCACGCGCGCCGCGGGCCTGGCCGGGCACCTGCTCGAGCGCTACGGCATGTACCTGAACGGCGTGATGCTGGTGTCTTGCGCGCTCGATTTCCAGGTGCTGCGTTTCGACCCGGGCAACGACCTGCCGCACATCCTCTTCCTGCCGACTTATGCCGCGACCGCCTGGTACCACAAGTGCCTCACGCCGGAACTGCAGAGGAAGCCGTTGCGCAAGCTCCTCGACGAGGTGGAGGCCTTCGCTGGCGGCGCCTACGCCGCGGCGCTCTTCCAGGGCGCGCAGCTCACGGGCAAGGCGCGCGGCGAGGTGGTGGCGCGGGTGGCGCGCTACACGGGTCTCACCGAGGCCTACGTCGAGCGCGCCGACCTGCGCATCGAGATCTTCCGCTTCTGCAAGGAGCTGTTGCGCGACGACCACCGGACCGTGGGCCGCCTGGACAGCCGGTTCACCGGCGTCGACCGCGACGCGGCGGGCGCGGAGTTCGAGTACGACCCGGGCTTCTCGCCCATCTACGGCCCCTACAGCGCCTTGATGAACGACTACGTGCGCACCGACCTGAAGTTCGAGGCGGATGTCCCCTACGAGGTGCTCAAGTCGCTCTATGTCGACTGGGGCTGGAAGGACTTCGCCAACCGCTATGCCTGCGTGGGAGAGACGCTGAGGAAGGCGCTGTCGATGAACCCGAAGATGCGGGTGCTGGTGGCGAGCGGGTATTACGACCTCGCCACGCCGCACTTCGCCGCGGACTACTCCCTCGACCACCTGGGCCTCGCCCCGGAGCTGCGCGGCAACATCTCCAAGAGCTACTACGAAGCCGGGCACATGATGTACGTGCACCGGCCGTCGCTCGTGAAGCTGGCGCGCGAGCTGCGCGCGTTCGTCACCGGTTAGCCGCGCCGATCCCGGCGTCACGTCACGCGCGCAGGGCCAGCCCCGTGGCCGTATCAGGCGCCGTGCCGCGCGAGCGCCCAGGCGACATGCTCCCGCACCAGCGCCGATGGATGGTCCGCCCGCGCACGCAGCGCCGTGGTGGCGGCTGCCGAGGGCGGCGCGTTCCCCAGCGCCACCGCGATGTTCGAGAGCCATTTCGCGTGCCCGATGCGGCGGATCGCGCTCCCCTCCATGCGCCGATCGAACTCCTCCTCGGTCCATTCGAAGAGCCCGGCCAGCGACGCGGCATCGAGGCCGTTCCTCACCGCGAAGTCCGGCGCCGCGGCCACCTTCGCGTATTTGTTCCACGGGCATACCAGCTGGCAATCGTCGCAACCGTAGATGCGGTTGCCCATGAGCGGCCGCAACGGCTCCGGGATCGTCCCGGGATGCTCGATGGTGAGGTACGAAATGCACTTGCGCGCATCGAGCTGGTAGGGTGCGACGATCGCGCGGGTGGGACACACCTCGATGCAGCGCGTGCACGTGCCGCAATGGTCGCGTTCCGGCGCGTCGCGCGCGAGGTCGAGGCCGACGAAGAGCTCGCCCAAGAAGAAGAGCGAGCCCGCGTCGCGCGAGAGCAGCAGCGTGTGCTTGCCGCGCCATCCCAGCCCCGCGCGGGCCGCTAGCGCCACCTCCATCACCGGCGCGCTGTCGGTGAAGACGCGATAGCTGAAGGCCCCGAGCTGCGCGATCATGCGCTCGGCGAGCGCCTGCAATCGCGAGCGCAATACCTTGTGGTAATCGCGGCCGAGCGCGTAGCGGGACACGAAACCGAGCATGGGGTCGTCGATCACGTCCCACGCATCGCGCGCATCCGGGGGCGTGTAGTTGAGACGGGCGGTGATGATGGAGACCGTGCCGGGCACGAGCTCGGCGGGCCGGGCGCGGCGCGCGCCGTGCCGCGCCATATAATCCATCTCGCCGTGCCAGCCGCGGCCCAGCCACTCCATGAGGCGCGCTTCCTCGCTCGCGAGCTCGGTGCCGGCGATGGCGAGGCGGTCGAATCCCAGCTCCCGGCCCCACGCCTTCACGCGTTCCTCGACGCTTCCTTCCCCAACCGCGGTGTGCATCCTTCGATGTTAACGCTCAACTCCGAATTGCCCGACGAGCCCGCCACGCTGGCGCTGGGAGCCGCCATGGCCGCGTGCCTGGTCCCGGGGCTCGCGCTGCACCTCATCGGCGACCTCGGCGCGGGCAAGACCACGCTCGCCCGGGGGGTCTTGAGGGGGCTTGGGCACCCGGGATCGGTGAAAAG
>JBBQBW010000215.1:0-5425 GCA_038318025.1 Burkholderiales bacterium
GGATGCCGGACGGCCCCTTGCCCATCGTGATCCTGGCGATCTGGTCGAGCGGCACCATCAGGCTGGTGCCGGCCACCGCGATCGGCAGGCGCTCGATGTTCTCGAGCGAGAGGCGGTCATCCGGATGCAGGCGCACGGAAACGTCGCGCGTCTCGCCGGTGGGATCGACCCAGTCGCCCACCTCGACGCCGGCGAACGCCACGCGCAACGCCTGCGCCGCGTCGCCCACCGAGATTCCGAGGTTGTTGGCGAGGCCGCGGTCGAGCTCGATCTTGAGCTCGTCCTTGGGGTCCTGCTCCGAGAGGCCCACGTCCACCGCGCCGGGGATCGCCTTCATCTTCTCCATGAAGTCGCTGGTGATCGCCAGGAGGCGCCGCGCGTCGGGCCCGGAGAACTGGATCTGCACCGGCTTCCTCACGCCCATGTTGAGGTCGTCGATGACGACGTACTCGCCGCCGAGGAGCTGGCCCATCTTCTCCCGCAACTCGCGCGCGATCGCGAACGACGAGCGGCTGCGCTCGTGGGGCTTGCCGAGGTCCACGTACACCCGGCCGCCGCCCGCGTACACCGAGGTGTTGGTCGCCTTGGTTTCCTTGATGGTGCACGCGAGCTCGGCGGCCTTCTCCACCTTGAGCTTCGAGTACTCGAGGCTCGCCGAGGACGGCGTGCGCACGTCCACGGCGATGGTGCCGTAGTCGGAAGCGGGCAGGAACGTCGAGCCGCCCACCGTGAACTGCAGCACGAGTGCGGCCACCAGCGACGCGACCGCGATCAACGCCATCCACTTGCGGTGGTGCAGCGCCCAGGCGATCACGTTGCCGTAGCGGTCCGATTGGTGGTCGAACCAGCGGTTGAAGCGGCCGAGGACCCGGGAAAGCCTGCTTCGGCTCTCCTGGTGCGCATAACCCACCGGGTCGCCCCAATAGGCCGACAGCATCGGGTCGAGCGTGAAGGAGATGAAGAGGCTCACCAGCACCGAGGAGGCCACGGTGAGCGCGAAGGGCCGGAACCATTCGCCCGCGCCCCCGCCCATGAAGGCCACCGGGATGAACACCGCGATGATCGAGAACGTGGTGGCGGTGACCGCCAGCCCGATCTCGGCGGTGCCGTTGCGCGCCGCGGTGACGCGATCCTCCCCGCGCTCCATGTGGCGCACGATGTTCTCGCGCACCACGATCGCATCGTCGATCAGCACCCCGATCGCGAGCGACAGCCCCAGCAGCGTCATGAAGTTGAGGGTGAAACCGCACAGCCACACGGCGATGAACGCGGCGATCACGGAGGTCGGCAGCGACAGCGCGGTGATGAGCGTCGAGCGCCAGGAATTGAGGAACGCGTAGACCACGAAGATCGTGAGCATCGCGCCGAAGATCAGCGCCTCGATCACGTTCTTCAGGCTGTTCTGGGCGTCGCGCCCGCCATCCTGGGTCACCTCGAGCTTGGTCCCCTGGGGCAGCGTCTTGTTGATGTCCGCCACCATGTCGCGGATCTTGTTGGCGACCGTGACGGTGGAGGCGTCCCGCGAGCGGGTGATCGAGATGCCCACGTTCGGGTTGCCGTTGCGCAGGCTGAAACCTGCGAGCTCGGCGAAACCGTCCTCCACCGTGGCCACCTGGCCCAGGCGCACCACCTCGTTGCCGCGGCGCTTGAGCACGATGTCCTCGAACTCGCGCGGGCTCTCGATGCGGCCCACGAGGCGGATCGACTGCTCCTCGAGCGCGCCCTTCACGCGCCCCACGGGCGCGGTGGTGTTCTGCAGGCGCAACGCGTTCACTACCTCGGTGACCGACACGTTGTACTCGCGCAGCTTCTCGGCGCGCAGCAGCACCGTGAGCTCGCGGCGCAGCGACCCGTTCACGTTCACCACCGCCACCCCGGCGATGGAGCGGAAGCGGTCGGCCAGCACGTCCTCGGCGAGGCGCGAGATCTCCGCGTGGCCCTGCGAGCCCGAGGAGAGCGCCAACTGCATGATCGGCTGCGCCGCCGGGTCGACTCGCCGCAGGATCGGCTCGCGCATCTCCACCGGCAGCTTGTGGCGCACCGACGCGATCGCGTTGCGGATCTCGTCGGAGGCCTCGATCATGTTCTTCTTGAAGTTGAAGATGATGACGATCTGGGCCCGGCTCTCGGAGGCGGTGGAGCGGATCTGGTAGACCTGCGGGATGCTCTGCAGGCTCTTCTCGACGCGATTGATGATCTCGCGCTCCACCGTCTCGGGCGAAGCGCCTGGGTACGGGATCGCCACGACCATCACCGGCTGCTCGACATCGGGGTTCTGGTTGACGCGCAGGTTCTTCAGCGCGAGGAGCCCCAGGCACATGAGGCCGATGATGATGACCACGGTCGAGACCGGCCGCTTGATGCTGAAGTCGGAGAGGAACATGGCTTACTTCCCCGCGTCGGAGGCGGTGCCGGTCGCGGCCTGGGCCGAGGCGGTGGAAGACGAGGGCTTGGCCGAGGCCTGGATCGCCTGCCCGTCCTTCAGCATCGCGGTGGGATAACGGATCACTCGGTCGCCCTCGGCGAGCCCGCCCTTCAGCACGATGTCGCCGGTGCGCGGGTCGCGCTCGCCCACGGAGAGCTTCACCTTCTCGAGCTTCTCGTTCCTCACCCGCCACGCGAGCGCGCTGTCGCCCTCGCGCACCAGCGCCGTGGCCGGCAGCGTAAGGCTGGAGGTGCTCTCGGTTTCGACGCGACCCTCGGCATAGAGGCCCGCCAGCTTCGGCTGCTTCTCACCGGTGAAGTCCACCAGCACTTCCACCTGGCGCGTGGTGGCATTGGCCGCCGGATTCACGCGCCGCACCTTGCCGGTGAACTCCTGGTCGCGGTAGCCGTTCACGCGGAAGCTCGCGGGCTGCCCGGCCCGCACCGAACCGATGGTGTCGGCGGAGACGAGGCCCTCGAAGCGCATGCTGGTGGGATCGATCACCTTGAGCAGCTCCTTGCCGAGCTGCGCGGTATCGCCCGCGGAAACCTTGCGGTCGCTCACCACGCCGTCGAAGGGCGCGCGCACCGCGGTGCGGGTGAGCTGCTGGCGCGCCAGCACCACGCGGGTCTTGGCGGCCTCCACTTCGCTCTGGGCGATGTTGCGGCGGCCCTCGGCATCGTCGAGGGCCTGGGCCGAGGTCATGCCGGAGCCGCGCAGGGTCTTCATGCGCTCCAGCTGGCGGGTGGCCTGGTCGAACGACTGGACCGCGGCCCGGGCGGCGGCGTCGGCGGAGGCCAGGGCGTCGCGGATGGCGGTGTCGTCCAGGCGCACCAGCAGATCGCCGCGGCGGACGCTGTCGCCGTTCTCCTTCAGGACCTGGAGCACCACGGCCTGCACCTCGGAGCGCAGGTCGGCGCGGCGCTCGGGCTGCACCGAGCCGGTGATGGCGGGCCCCGAGGTGAGCGCGCTGTTGCGCACGGTGTGCACGTCCTCGGCCGAGATCAGCAGCGGGCCGGCAGGAGCCGCCGCGGCCTTCTTGGCCGCGTCGGGGCCTTTCTGGCAGGCGGCCAGGACGAAACCGAGGGCCAGGAAGAGGACGAGTCGGGCAGGCATGGGGTAGGCCTCTGATTTTTATGGATGCGGCACATTAGGCCGGCCGCCCTCGTGGGGCCACCGGGGTGTGACGAAATGCAGGAATCGAGGTGCGAATTGTAGCCCGTCGGGACCCGCGGGATAGGCGGTTGTTACAGCCGTGAGGCGAATGACCGCGGGCGCGGGCGGAACAATCGACGCACGTCGCGCGCCGCGGGAAAGAGCGCGGCGTGGAAGAACATCCTCGTGACCCACGGCCTCAGCAACATTCCGGGGCTCTCGTGGGAGCAGGCATGGATGAAGCACAACCCCGCGCGGCTGCTAGGGCTGAACTGAGGGGATTTTGATCCCGCGCAAGGCGGCGCGTGGCGGGGCGGGAGAAAGTGAGTCCAGGTCCACCTCTGCGCCGCCCCATGAAGATCCTGCTCGCCGCCGACGGCTCCCCATACACTCAGGCCGCGGCGCGCTACCTGCGCGAGCACATCCGCGAGGTTCCCGCGCCCCGCGAGGTGCACGTGCTGCACGTGCAGCCTCCCCTGCCCTATGCCGGCCCCGCGAAGGCCGCGCTCGGCACCGACACCGTCGAGCGCCTGCGGCGCGAGGAGGCCGAGGTGGCCCTCGCCGTCGCCAAGCGGGAGCTGCAGGACGTCGAGGCGGAGGTGGTGTTCAGCCACACCGGCGGGCCCATCGGCGAGCGCATCGCGGAATACATCGCGACCCACCGTATCGACCTGGTGATGATCGGCTCCCACGGCTTCGGCCCGGTGGCAAGCCTCACCCTCGGGTCGGTGGCGCAGGAATGCATCCGCCGGCTCCCGGTGCCGATCCTCGTGATTCCCCGCAGCACCGCCGGGCGATCGAAGGAAGCTCTGGCCCGGGCCGGCATGGCCCGCTGAAGCAGATGGAATCCTTCGAGCTGCGCCGCAACGAGGCGATGTACAGCCTCAAGCTGCTCGAGCACGCGAAGTCGCCGCGCGTGTGAGGCCCGCGGCCCTCGCACTCACGGCCGCCGCGGCGCTCGCCGTTGGCTGCGCCCAGCTGCTGCCCATGGCCTCCTCGGAAGTGTCGAGCCCCTGGTCGAGCTTTGAGCAGGCGCGCGAGACGGTCGAGCGCATCATGCCGGGCCGCACCACCGCGGCGGAGCTGGGCGTGATGGGGATCGATCCCTACGCGAGCGCTAACGTGCAGCTGCTCTCCTTCTCCGACATCCTGCTGCGTTTTCCGAATGCGGGCAGCCTCGACCGCCTCGACACCGGCCTGCGTCAGTGCCTCGAAGCGGGCAAGGCGTGCACCGGGTACGCGATCGCCGCGCGCGACACGCGCCGCCATCGCGTGGGCAACTTCTGGGCCGACGCGTTCAGGTTCAAGCGCGTGGTCGACGTGAGCGGCTGGAGCTTCAACGCCATCGTGCTGATGGTGGACGATCGCGCGGTGTACACCCTCTACGGCGGGCAGCCGCACCTGCGCGAGCAGGAGGTCACGCGCCACCCGCTGGGGCCGCTGCAGGACTGGGGCGACGCCCTGCCCGTCGGCAATTTCCTGAAATAGGCCGCCCGCGGCGACCCACCAGACAGTCGACCGTGGCCTACTTGCCCTGGAGCTGGGCGGTGAGCCGGGGCCCCAGGAGGGGCCGCAGGTCCGGGAAGAAGGGCTCCAGCTCCCCGTCGCTCGCGAAGGACATGGCGATCACGTTGCGGGTCTCGCGGCTGCCCGAATCCATGCCCCGTTCCAACACCTCCAGGATCGCGGCCACCTCGGCCTGGCGCTCCACCCCACCCGCGCCGCGGAGGGTGCCGAGGCAGGCGCCCACGCGGGCCAGCACGTCGCCCATGAAGACGTGGGGCACCAGGGTGCCGAAGCTCCGGGTGTGGCGGCGGCGCAGCTCCAGGAGCCCGGACGAGGCCT
>JBBQBW010000216.1:0-5424 GCA_038318025.1 Burkholderiales bacterium
AGGCGGGGGCCCAATTATTCCTGCTCCTCGCCCTGGTCCTCCCGGCCGCGGCGCAGCCCGTCCCCAAAGCGAAGCTCGTCCCCATCGAGGTCACGCCCCGCGTCTTCTACGTGCAGGGCCAACCGGGCATCGCTAGCGCCGCCAACGAGGGCTACAACTCCAATGCGGGCTTCGTGGTGACGCAGGAGGGCATCGTGGTCATCGACGCCCTCGGCACTCCCGCCCTGGGCGAGGCTTTGGTGAAGGCGATCCGCACCGTCTCCCACGGGCCGCTGCGGCGCGTCATCGTGACCCACTATCACGCGGACCATTTTTACGGCCTTGCCGCACTGAAGAGGCGCGGCGCCGAGGTCTGGGCGCACAAGGCCGCGCAGGATTACCTGGACAACGGCGAGGGCGGGCGGCGGCTCGAGCAGCGTGCCAAGGACCTCTTTCCCTGGGTCGACGAGAAGATGCCGCTGGTCCGCGCCGACCGCTGGCTCGACGGCGACGTCAGCTTCACGCTGGGCGGCATGCGCTTCGAGGTGATGTACATGGGCCCCGCCCACGCGCCCGACGACGTGATCGTGGTGTTACCCGGCGAGGGCGTGATCTTCAGCGGCGACATCCTGTTCGCCGGGCGCGTGCCTTTCGTCGGCGAGGCCGACAGCAAGCAGTGGCTGGAGCGCATCGACCGCCTGCTCGCCATGAAGCCGCGAGTGATGGTGACGGGGCACGGCGCCGTCTCCGACAATCCCGCCCGGGACCTCGCCCTCACGCGCGATTACCTCGTGTTCCTGCGCGCGGCGATGGGAAAGGCGGTGGAGGACTTCACCCCGTTCGACGAGGCCTACGCGAAGACCGACTGGAGCGGTTTCTCGAAGCTGCCGGCTTTCGAGGCTGCCAATCGCGTCAACGCTTACGGGACTTACCTGTTGATGGAGCGGGAGGCGCTGAAGCGCTAGCTTTGGGGGCCAGCATCCTGCGGATCAACGCGGTGCTGCGCGCCTTCAAGGACGCCTCCGCCTAGCGCGAGGTCTTCAGCTTGTAGTACGTCTCGTTCAAGTACGCCACGATGTGCTCCTCGTCCTCGGGGAAAAGCCCGAGGTTGAGCTCGGTGTTGCACACGGCCACCTGCGCCTTGAGCTTCTCGATCGTGGTCACCTTGCGGTCCTTGCGCAGGTACACCGCCTTGGCGTCCCCCAGCGTCTTGTTGTGGTGGCAGGTCTCGCACTTCTTCTCCCCCACGAGCTTGCGGCCCTCGGCCACATCGGGCGCGGCAAGGGCTGGCAGGCAGAGGGAAAAGAGCAGGGCGCCCAGGGCGGGCAGGGGGTGAATCCGCATGGTTCCAGTGTGCCAGAATGCGGCTTCCCTCGCCTCCGCGCCACACCATGAATCGCTCCAGCATCCTTCTCCTCGCCGCCGTGCTCACGCTGGCCATCGCGCCCCGGGCCGAGATCGTCGTGGTTCCGGTCGAGGTGCCCAATGGCGGCCGCGCCGAGCGCTGGTGGCCCAACGTGACCCCGCCCAAGGGCTGGCGCCACGACCGCGACCATAGCCTCAACTACAACCTGAATGCGCTTTCCCCACAGGGCGAGAGCTTCGCGAGCGCCGAGACAGTCATCTACGCCCGGGCGGTCCGCAAGGCCACCGATGCGAGCGTCGACACGGTGCCCAAGCTGATGGCCCGCGAGCGCCAGACGATCCTGAAGCGCACCCCCAACTACGAGGTGAAGGGCGGCAAGGCGTTGCTGAGCCGCGACGGCCAGCGGCTGCAGGTGGCCAACTTCACCCCGAAGGGCGACGGCAACTGGGAGCGCGTGGCCTACGGCGAGGAGGGCGACTATTGGCTGCTCTTCGTGCTGAGCGCCCGCTCGAAGAAGGCGTTCGACGCCGCGGCCAAGCCCTTCGAGCGGATGGTGTGGCAGTACCGGGCCGCTCCGTGAGGTCCCTGCTGGCGATGCTGGCCATCGCCATCGCCATCGCGACGCCGGCGCGGGCGATCGAAGAGGTCCCGTTCATCACCACCCCGGACAACGTGACGCTCGCGATGCTGCAGATTGCCAAAGTCGGCGCGCAGGATTACGTGATCGACCTGGGCTCGGGCGACGGGCGCATCGTCATCACCGCCGCCCGGCGCTTCGGCGCCAACGGCCTCGGCATCGAGATCGTCCCCGACCTGGTGGCCAGGAGCCGCGCCAACGCGCGCTCCGCGGGCGTGGAGCAGAAGGCCCGCTTCCGCGAACAGGATCTCTTCCAGGCGGATCTGCGCCCGGCCACGGTGCTCACCATGTACCTGCTGCCGGAAGTGAACCTGCAATTGCGCTCGCGCATCCTGAGCCTCGCGCCCGGCACGCGCGTGGTCTCCCACGACTGGGACATGGGCGACTGGAAGCCGGACAAGACGATCGTGGTGGCGGCACCCGACAAGACCATCGGCCTCGAGAAAACGAGCAAGGTGCACCTTTGGATCGTCCCCGCACGCGTCGAAGGCACGTGGTGCGGCATCGGGAAGATGAAGGGCGCCACGCTTCGACTTCAGCAGCAGTTCCAGGCTTTCGGCGGGGAGGTCGTGCACGAGGGAAAGGGCAGGACCTTCGACGGGATGATCGAGGGCAACATCCTGCGCGTTCCCAAGCTCATGAACATGACTTACGACCCGCGCGAGATTCGCATCACTTACGCCACCAAAGCCTCGGGGCTGCACAACACCCGGTTCGTGCGGGCGCGGCCCACTGGCTGCCGCTAGGCGGCGCGCCCCGCCCCGAGCATCCACACCAGCCCCGAGAACGTCACGAAGGCCAGCGCCGTCGTGACCAGGATCGTTGCCGAGACGCGCCCCGCATCCGCCTCATACCGGATGGCGAAGATGAACACCCATCCCGCCGAAGGCAGCGCCGCCGTGAGGATGGCCACGAGCGTCGCGAACTCGTCCATGTGGAAAGCCCGCATCGCGAGCCACACGATCAACGGGTGAATGAGCAGTTTGGTCGCCACCGGCAGCGCGATGATCGGCGCGCGAAGCGTGGCATCGGGGCGCACCAGCGACACGCCGATGGCGAAGAGCGCGCAGGGCCCGGCGGCATCGGCAAGCAGCTTCACGATCTCCGCGAAGGGCGTCCCCAGCGTCCACCCCATCCCCGAGAACGTCGCGCCGAGGACCATGCTGATCACGAAAGGATTGAGCAGGATTCGAACGGCGGCATCGCGCACATCCGCGACCCACCCGCGCCCCGTCGCCCCGCCCATTTCCGCGAGCATCAGCCCCACGGTCGCCACGATCACCAGGTCGGCCACGATCGCGATGATCACCGGGCCCGCGGCGCGCTCGCCGAGCAATGCCACCAGCAGCGGTAGGCCCAGAAACCCCGCATTGCCCACCGCGCCTGACAGGCCGTAGAAAGCCGCGTCCCGAGGCCGGGCCTTCAAGCGCCGCGCGATGAAGGTGACGACGAGGACCAGCGCCACCCCCGCGATCGACCACGCGGCGAAGAACCCGAAGTTGGTGATCTCGTGGAACGGCGCGTTCGCGGCGAAGCGGAACAGCATCGCCGGAACCGCGAAGAACAGCAGGAAGCCGTTGAAGGCGGGAACCGCTTCGGTGGGAACCCAGCGGCGCCGTGCCGCCAGGTACCCGAAAAATATCAGCGCGAAGAAGGGCAGGGTGACCGATGCGATCGGTCCCAAGGTCAGCGCATGTTGCCGGTATGGCCCAGCGAGTAGCGGCCCGGCTGCGGCCACACGGTGAGGCCGTGGGGCTCGATGCCGACCTTGATCTTCTGCACTGCGCCCGTGGTCGTGTCGAACACGTAGACCACGTGGTCGTAGCGCCCCGAGAGCCACAGCTGCTTGCCGTCGGCGGTGACGTTGCCCATGTCGGGGCTGCCGCCGCCGGGGATCGGCCAGTTCGCCTCGATCTTCTCGGTGGCGAAGTCCATCACCGAGACGCTTCCCGGGCCGCCCTTGGCGCCGTGGATCCGGTTCGACCCGCGGTTGGCGATGTAGAGCTTCTTGCCGTCGCGGCTGGGGTAGAGGCCGTGGGTGCCCTTGCCGGTCTGGACGAAGCCCACTTCCTTGAAGCTCTCGAAGTCGATCACGAAGATGCCGTCGGCCTGCATGTCGGCCACGTAGAAGCGCTTGCCATCCGGGGACGAGCGAATGTCCTGCGGCATGCCGCCGCGCGAGAGCTTGAGGTAGCCGATCACCTTGCGCTCGGCGAGGTCCACCTTCGCCAGGGTCTTCGCGAACTCGCAGGTGAAGATGGCGTAGCGCCCGTCGATGGAGAAGTCGGCGTGGTTCACGCCCTTGCACTGCGGCGTCTCGATGAAGTACTTGAACTCCATCGTCTTCGCGTCGCGGAAGGCGAGGCGCTTCTCGGCCTCCTCGACCACGATGGCGTGCTGGCCGTCGGGCGAGAAGTACATGTTGTAGGGGTCGTGCAGCGCCACTTCCTTGCCCGGCTTGCCGGTCTTCGGATCGATGGGCGTCAAGCTTCCCTTGGTGGTGCGCTCGGCGTTGTTGGTGACCCACAGCGTCTGCAGGTCCCATGAGGGCACCACGTGCTGGGGGTTCAATCCCACCTTGAACTTGTCGATCACCTTGAGCGACCTGGGATCGATCACGTAGATGTCGTTGGACTGCACGTGGGGCACGTACACCAGCTCGCGATGGCCGGCGGTGGCGGTACTCACCTTGCCTTCGACGATCTCGCTGTAGAGGTTGTTTGAATCGGGCACCGGCGGCATGCCGGCGACCGTCTGGACCTGGGCGGCGCCAGGAAGGGCGCCGGCGCAAAGCGCGGCCATGAGGAGGCCGCGAAGGGTGTTGTTCTGGGTCACTGCGAAAAGCTCCGGGACAGGACGAATCGGAGCATTTTACCGGGAGGAGGGGGCTTTCCCGAGGGCCGCGGCGGTCTTTTCCACGATGGCGTCGGCGAGCTTGCGGCCTTCCTCGGCCGTGGCCCCCCGCGCGTCTCCGGCGGCGCCGCTGTCTTTCGCGGGCGCATCGCCCGAGCGCGTCGCGCGCACCAGGGCCGAGTCCACCGCCAAGGCGAGCGCGGTATCCTCGCGGCCTGCATGGGCGAGCTCGCGGTAGTACTCCTTCGGCACGCGCACCCCGGGGACCTTCTTCGCGACCCGGTCCAGGCTGCGGTGGTATCCACCGTGGTCGCCCAGCAGCACGACCTGCCGGAAGCCGTGCTTCAAGTAGCTGCGGGCGATCGACTCGAGCGTTTTCTCGAACGCGTCCTCGGGAATGGTGACCGTCCCGGGAAAGCGCATGTGGGCGGTGGGCGGGTCGATGGCGCCTTCGGGCACGTAGGCCACGACGGGGGCCACCAGCGCGTTACCGAGTCGCTCGGCGATGCGCAAGGCCAGCACCCGTGCGCGGGTGTTGTGCTTGCCCAGCACCATGTGGGGTCCGTTCTGCTCGGTGCCGCCGATGGGA